>NZ_JBFUIX010000080.1:0-27863 GCF_056401635.1 Paenibacillus sp. P4_E11
CTCATAAAGGGCCACTCAGTAAGATTGGTGAAACCTTCGATAAGCTTATGAACTGGATTAAAGTAAATAATTTTGAGGAGAGCAACATTGTAACGGTGGAAGTATATGATCACCGTTTTAAAGGTGAAGATGAGGATAGTGAGTTTGACTCGTATATTGAGATTAAACAAATCGATTCCTGAACTAATGGATACGATAGTTGAAAAAGAAACCAGGACAAGGCTACCAGCATATCAGATAACCGGCAGTCTCAGAAAGTAATATCTCTCGAAGAAGCAAGAAAACTAATCGGTGAAAAGGGAGGAAAGTTTGTGGCACGACAACCGTATAGCGTCGGGGATGTTTTTCAAATCCCATTAGACGAGAACGGAAGTATCGGGTACGGAAGGATCATAAAAATCGATAAACCGTCTATATTAATTGAATTGTACAAACATTCACCTGCTGATACAATCTTACCTGTGCCAATACTTATAATATGGTCAACCGACACAGGATTCAAAAAAGGGATGTGGCAAATAACAAGCAACATTCCGGTTCCGTCCAATTATCGATATCCCGTATTCTATTCAAAGGATGCTTTTTCCGGCAAGATTGTATTAGTCACAGATGAAGGTAGGTTTGAAGCATCAGAAGATCAAATTCGAGATGCACAACCTGCAGGGATTTTCGGACATGAAGCTGTACGAATTAGATTTTTGCACGAGCTTAACCATATCGAGAAATTAGACTAACTGACACACTAGTAACGGGCCGGTTAGCGTAGTAATTACCGTTTTTAGCCAGTAGGTCTCTGAACTAAAAAAAGCTCATTTATGTCCACAACAGGGGACGCGATAGCATTCAATAAACACTGAACGAGGCTGCCGACATTAAGTCGGCAGCCTCGTTACACTATATGATCGGGCAGATTAGCTTAAATGAAAACCTACATCAAAAATAATAAAATTAGAAAAAAGATTTAGGAAGTTTTCTCTTTTTAGAATAATATAATACGTTTATCATAATCTGGGTAAGTTCCTTATTCTATCCTACAACTATTCTCAAGCGAACAACCATAATCATATTAAGAATGTGGGGTATCAGAATGGCTACAATAATACCAGAAGTTGTTGATAAATCTATGCGAACGTTATGCGAATCACTACAATTCCGCATCCCAGACACCGTCGTATCTGTTTATGTTTATGGCTCGACTGCTCTAAATGCTTTTATTGAGGGCTCAAGCGATATAGACTTTCTCGTTTTTGTTAATCGAACGTTAACTCCATCTGACATTCGATTGATTTCGGAAGCGCACAAGGATGTTGAACAAACGCTTTCTGGATTAGATATTATGGGAGCCTATATCCGACAAGAGGATGTGGGAAAGTCCGTCGGAGAAATCTCACTCGTTCCCACCTATTTCGATAAAAATATGCAATCTGATGGAAACGGGGATTTAAATCCGGTCACATGGTGGATCCTTAAGAGACACGGCATCTGTGTATATGGCCAGCAATTGTCCTTCAATTATGAGATATCATCTAACGAACTTATCAAATACATTATTAATAATATGAATTCTTATTGGATCGGATGGATTGACCGATTGGAAAAAAACATTAATTCGCCGGGTATGACGGAGCATTCAGTGCCATTGGAACAATTGGACTTTGCAGTTGAATGGTGCACTCTCGGCATGTTGCGGCAATTTTATACAATTCGAGAACATGAAGTGACCAGTAAAATTGGTGCCGGAGAGTATGGCCTAACACAATTACCCGAACGTTGGCATGGACTTATTCGCGAGGCAATCGCGATCAAACGTCGAGAGAAATCAAGAGAATATGCTTCACAATTGAAGCGGTTGAATGACCTAGTTGAACTGCTTCGCTTGATTCATACAGAGAGTAACTTGTTTCTACAAAACTAAACTAAGTTTCTTTTGACCTGTAAATACTTGGTTTAGGCCATTGAATTTATAAAAGGTTTGGCTTTGAAATCGAGGGCGTATTAATAAGCGACAAAATTCTTTCGGACGGTGAGTACTATAACACACAATTATTATGGAGAAATTCGATGACACCCCAAGATAGAGTTATAAACTATCGAGGAACGATCGTTTATGGATGGAGCAGATTGCTAAAAGCAACTGCTCTTATTTTATTGCCGACTTACTTCCAGTGGGGCCTGATAGCGGCGGCCTCAGGCATCATCATCCATGTACAATAGAGGAGACTGGAGGGTAGTAGTAGGAGAGAGAGATAGAGAGTAGAGTGAGAGATATTGCGAGGAGGAGACGAAGACAATCGGCAGCAGCAGCCTTGCCCCCGAACCTTTAACCGGCTTTTTCATCCCTTTGAACACTGCCAGGACGATTACAAAAAAAATCAGAAAGGGAATGATAAAATTCACGATCGTGAACCGCCCGGTGAAAATCCTCATAGCCCTTTTCTCATCCCTGCGGCCTTCAGCCCAAAAAGAAAAGCTCTCCGCCGAGAGAGCTTCGTTGCGTTATCAAAGCTGCCGTTCAATTCGCCGTCTTCGACCTTATGGCGAAGAATAGGACGGGGCTATAAGCGAAATATGATAGAATATGTTCATGATGAAGCCATGGCAATTAATTTGGTAATGAATGTGGGAGGGGCTTAGTTATGAATAGGCAGGAAAAGGTTAGCACGGGGTTAAGAGAGTTTGATCAGGCGATCGACCATCTTCGGCTAGGCGACAATGTGGTGTGGCAGGTGGACTCGGTATCGGGATACCGGATTATGGTTGACCCCTACGTGACTCAGGCTAAGCTGGATGGGAGAAAGCTGATTTATGTGCGTTTTGGAAGCCATCCACCGATTCTGGAGCACAGCGCCGATTTTCATGTTTATCGTTTGAATGCGGAGAAGGGCTTTGAGAGCTTTGCCATGGACTTGAACAGTCTCGTTCGGCAAATGGGCAGGGGAGCGTTTTATGTGTTCGACTGTCTGACCGACTTGTTGGAATACTGGCATTCCGATTTGATGATCGGAAATTTTTTCAAAGTGATGTGTCCATTCTTGTATGAAATGGAAACCATAGCCTATTTTTCTGTTATCCGGAATGTTCATACTTACAGTACGATTTCATCGATTCGGGAAACGACACAAGTTTTGTTGGATCTATATCAAGTCAACCATAATTACTATATTCATCCCTTAAAGGTGTGGGAACGATATTCCTCGACGATGTATTTTCCGCATCTCATCCAAGGGCAGGAGGCTATTGCCATCACGGCCAGCGCTGAAGCGACAAAGCTGTTTTCCAGCATCCGCCGGGGGGAGGAGAGACTCGATTATTGGGATGTTCTTTTTAAGAACGCGGAAGATTTGCTTGGATTGGAGCCTGAACAGAAGGAGAACACCAAGAGGCTGTTAATGTCCATTCTGATCGGCAATGAATCCAAAATGTTGGAGCTGTGCAATCGATATTTCACCTTGGCGGACATTCTGAAGATTGCATCAAGAGAGGTAGGCACCGGCTTTATCGGAGGCAAGAGTGTCGGGATGCTGGTCGCAAGAAAAATACTCGAACGCGACGGCAATGGGAGGTTCGATCCATATATGGAGCCTCATGATTCCTTCTATATCGGGTCCGATGTATTCTACACCTATATTGTTCAGAACGGGTGGTGGAAGTTGCGCACTAAGCAAAGGACAAGAGAGGGTTACTTTAAATATGCCCCTGAGCTAGGAGAGAAGATGCTGAACGGGAAATTTCCGGATAATATTAAGGAAAAATTTATCCAAGTGTTGGAATATTACGGTCAGTCTCCCATTATTGTGCGTTCCAGCTCCTTGCTTGAGGATAATTTCGGAAACGCCTTTGCCGGGAAATACGAGAGTGTATTCTGCGTGAACCAAGGAACCCTGGAGGAGCGCTGTGAAGCCTTCGAGCAAGCGATCCGAATCGTATATGCCAGCACTATGAGCGAGGATGCCGTCGCGTATCGAATGAACCGGGGACTCGCGGAGAAGGACGAGCAGATGGCCATCCTCGTACAACGCGTTTCCGGGGACCATTATAACCAACTATTTTTCCCTCATCTTGCAGGTGTAGGAAATTCATCGAATCTATACGTATGGAACAAGGACATCAATATGGATGCCGGGATGCTGCGTATGGTGTTCGGACTGGGCACCAGGGCGGTGGATCGGACCGTCGGCGATTATGCCCGGATCGTGAGCCTAGATGATCCTTCGCGGGTGCCGCTGATGAACGCTCAAGACCATAAGAAGTTTTCTCAGCATTATGTAGATGTCTTGTCGCTCAAAGAAAATAAGTTGACCTCAGTCAGATCGGATGAAATCTTGCACCGTGATCTAAAGGTCAACAAAGCTTTGTTTGCTTCGGTAGACTATAGGACGGAGGAACGGCTGAGAGAGCGTGGGATCGTGGGTGGAAATACTCCATACATTGTTGATTTTCAACAATTGCTCAGAAGGACGGATTTTCCTTTCCTGATGCGAGACATGCTGTCTCTGCTATCCAAGGTGTACGAGTATCCAGTAGATATCGAATTTACAGCGAATTTCACGKGGGACAACACCTTTAACATCAATCTGGTGCAATGCCGGCCGCTGCAAACGCGAGGGTTAGGCAAATCGGTCGAATTCCCGCAGCTTTCGGATGTGCGTGATTGCTTCTTCTCTTTAGAAGGCGAATTCATTGGAGGAAATGTGCGGCTGCCGATCGATTATGTCGTATTGGTCCGTGCGAAGCCTTACTTGGAGCGCAACGAGCAGGGGAAATACGCGGTGGCCAGGCAGTTGGGCAAGATCAATAGAGCACTAAAGGGAAAGAATGCCATGCTCGTAGGCCCCGGCAGATGGGGGACTACCACTCCATCGCTTGGCGTGCCTGTACATTTCACGGAGCTCTGCAATATGTCGGTGATCTGCGAGGTTGCATCGTTTGAAGGAGGAATGGTGCCCGAATTGTCTTATGGCAGCCACTTCTTTCAGGATTTGGTGGAGACGGGTATATTTTATGCAGCCATTTTTTCAGAACAGAAGGACGTGGTTTACAATCCGGAAGTCATTTTAGAACGCGAGAACTTATTAGCTTCCGTTCTGCCTATGAGTGAACCATTCACCGATGTCATCCATATCGCCGCGACGGATGGAATGGAAGTTTTCTCGGATATCGTCACACAGAGGTTAATATGCATTCCTGGTTGAACAATAAAAGCAACCAAATAAAAGTATCAAAATGGAATGAAGTTGCTATAATGTTGAAAAAAAGCATACCAGATATTTTTTTCTAAAGAATCTTCGTGATGTAAGCCCTAAGTTTAGAATCTGTTGTCGGAAGACAAGAACTTGGGGACATTCCCGACGACAAGAAAAAGCCGGCTCCTGCAGACGAATACAAGATTACCCTCTGAACATTACACTTCGGTTCCACTTGTGAGTTTCGCACCTGGCTGGATGTAGCTTCGTGTCTTGTGTACGGTTGGCAGCGAAGCCTTAGGCCAATGATATGAAGGGGAGCTCGAATTTCGGTACATGAAGTATTGCACTCCAACGYTGCCAGCGATGCGCTCTCATGTAGTGGTTACGCTTGTCATAGTCAACGCAGTAATCCGTGTCTTACATGGGAATCAAAGTAAGAATTGCCAACACAATTAACAACGAATCTTATTACACAAGAAATTTTAGACTATTGGAGTATTTCGATTGTGCCTAGAATACAAGTAAAGCAGCAAGGGCAATCCGACCGGCAAAACGTCGACCGCTTCGCCCAGTATCGCTATCCCAAATGAAGCCGAACGATGCTTCGAAGGATGCCGGAGCAAACGCGGGGAGCGGCCTGCCCAACAGCTCGCCGACGAAAGGGAACGGGGGTTGAGAAGAAAAGGGCGACCGTTCAGGACGGTTGTCCCTATTTCGCGACAATACCGTGAATTTCGCTTGGAGTCCGATGAAGCTGAACCACCCGTCCCACACAACATCCGCTACAGCTCGGGCGTTCCTCCATGAAATACGTCGATATACATTTTTTACTGGACTTTTTGAGAGGATAACTCATAATAAGAGATAGAAGTTCATTTTTATTATAACGAGGGATCGAAGCCATGCCGAAAGAATCGCCGTATTTTATGGTCCAATCTGTGGATCGGGCCTTTTCCATCATCGAGGTGTTTATTCGCAAAAACAAACCACTCGGCATTCCCGAAATCGCCGAAGAGGTCAAGCTCCATAAAAGTGTCGTGCATCGATTGCTCGCTACGATGAAAGCCCATCAATTTCTCGAGCAATCGCCGGAAACCGGCAAATACCGGATCGGCCCCAAAGCATTCGAGGCCGGCTCCATCTACATGAACAGCCAGTTGATTATTGAGGGGCGGCGATTTTTGCCCGGACTGACCCAGGAAACCGGCGAATTGTCGCATATGGCAATCCTCAATCAAGGTGCGCTGCTGTATGTGATCAATCAAGGCTCGCCGAACTCGCTACTAGTTCATGTACCCGTCGGGATGCGCAATCCGGTGCATACGACCGCTTTAGGAAAAGTTCTGCTGGCGTGGATGAAGGAGGAACAGGCGTTGGAGCTACTGAGCTCCCAGCCGATGGAGCCGCGGACGCCGAAATCGATTCGTACCGTCGAGGTGTTCATGAGCGAGCTGCCTAAGGTGCGCATGCAAGGGTATGCCCTAGACGATGAGGAAATGAGTCTGGGCAGCCGCTGCATTGCCGTCCCTGTGCGGGATTACACGGGAGAGGTGATCGCCGGGATCAGCCTCAGCGGATCAATCCGCACTTTCGACGAAGCGCGTGTTGTGGCGTTGGCCGAAACATTGAAGCATTACGGGGCCGCGATTTCCGAAAGACTCGGATACAGCCCGAGGTGAAGGCGGCCCGCCGGCCAGACGAGGTGGGTCGGGAAGTGGCCCGGCCCACGGGGTGGCGAGCTTGCTTTCGCCGCTGTAACGGCTGTTGAAACCGGATAGCGTGCAGAGTTTGCGAATGTGACTCTACTTTGGGTATTGACAGAAATAGGATCGCGGTTGTAGAATCAATGTGTATAAAAATGAGATGTCATCTCGCAATGTGAGATATTATTTTTTGCTAAAATAAAGAGATGGCATCTCGTTATGCGAGATATAAATCGTTTATCACTTGAATGGAAAGGAAGGTGTGGCATTTGAAGCCGATGACGGTTAGCGACGAATGGTTTCAGGGGGCCGTTTCGCTGGAACGGACGGAGCTGGGGATAAAGCCGTGGAGAATTCCTTATGAGGAGTTTGACCTGTTCCCGCCCAGAGGGCTTACCGGCCACGCTGAAACGCCCGCCGGTGTGCGCATCCGGTTCGCCAGCGACTCGGAGCGGGTGCTGCTGCAGGTTGCACCCGACAGTAAGGAACGGTTGTTCGATTGCGTGATTGACGGCATCATTCATGAAACGCGGAGATTGCCGCCCGACGAAGAGACTGTGCTGTTTGAGCAGTTGCCCGGCACGCCTAAGACGATAGAAATCTATTTGCCGCAGACGAGCTCCGTTACCGTCTCCGGAATCGCGATAGCGGATGGCGCGTCTTTCTCTATTCCGGCGGATGCCCGACCGCGTTGGATCACGTACGGCAGCTCCATCTCGCAATGCGTCGACGCGGCGAGCCCCGCGCAAACTTGGCCGGCCATAGTGGCAAGAGAACAGGACTACCAACTTACCTGTTTAGGCTTTCGCGGCAATTGCCATCTGGAGCCAATGGTCGCCCGGATGATTCGCGACCTGCCGGCAGACTATATATCTCTCTGCCTGGGCATCAACATCTATGGTAGCAAGAGCATGAGCGTGCGCACATTGCGGGCGATGGTGATCGGGTTTATCAAGATCATCCGGGAAAAGCATCCAGAGACGCCGATTTTGGTCATATCGCCAATTATTTCCCCGCCTCGCGAAACGGTGAATAATGTTGTCGGTTTCACGCTCGAACACATTCGCAGCGAAATCGAAGCCGCGGTGGAAGCGCTGCAACGGCATGGGGACAGCCGACTGTGCTACATGAGCGGACTGGATTGGCTGGGGGAGAAGGATACCGGATTGCTACCCGATGAGCTTCATCCGGGCGCGGAGGGCTACCGGGTGATGGGCGAACGATTTCGGCGGCTGCTAGTGGAACGAAATTATTATGCATGAGACGGCCTGACTGGGCTAAAGGAGGTTTTCAGACACGATGACAAGCGAGTTCGGCGAAACATTAAAGCTGCGTCCGGGCGTCTATCCGGCGATGCACGCTTGCTACAGCAACGACGGCAACGTGAATCCCGTAGCGGTCAGGAAGCTGACCCGGTTTCTGATCGACCGAGGCGTTGACGGTTTGTACGTTGGAGGCGGAACCGGCGAAGGGCTTCTGCAGACGGCCGAGGAGCGGATGAAGACGCTTGAGGCGGCCATTGAGGAGAACAATGGGGCAGTCCCGATTATCGCCCATGTCGGAGCGATGACGACTGGCGAAAGCGTCCGTATAGCAAAGCATGCGGAGCAAGCCGGAGCTGATGCGATATCTTCAGTGCCCCCTTTCTATTTTACATACCCAGAGGCGGCGGTTAAGCAATATTGGAACTCGATCATGGAAAGTGTGCAACTACCGTTTATCATCTATTACATCCCGGCCTCAACAGGTTTTCATATGACCGTATCTTTCCTAAAGGAATTATTGGAAAATAAGAAGCTGCTAGGAATCAAAATGACAACTCCCGGTGTATACGAGCTGCAGCAGTACAAGGAAGCTGGCGGGGAGCGGTTCCTGGTATACAACGGCATAGACCAGCAGTATTTGCCAGGCCGTATCATGGGGGCGCACGCAGGGATCGGAGGCAACTACAATGTGATGCCTGAGCTGTACGTCCGGCTGGAGCAAGCGTTCCGGAAAGGGGCGATTGAGGAGGCGCAGCGTCTCCAGTTCACGATCAACGAGGTGTTGGCGGCTATGAAGGCTCTCGGCGGACTGTTCCCGATCGGCAAGGAGCTGCTTCGCTTGCGCGGAATCGACTGCGGACTGCCGCGCGAGCCGCTGCCAGCGGCAAAAGTAAGTGACCACGAGGCGATTCGGGCGATTTTGGACAAAATCATGCGGGCGGTGGAAGAAGAAGCGCCGAGCTCGGTTGGCGGAGCGTGACGGCCGTAATTTGAAGCGAGCGAATGGACCGGCCTAAAGGCGGCGTTTAAAGCGCAGTACGAGTCATCATGCGAGGCGTGGCCCGGCTCCATAACTTTCTTGCAATCGCTTGCATTTCGCTAGCGGGCGCTTGCTCTTTCGGCGGCCCAACGCCGCAGGGGAAACCGGCCGGCAAATCGGCCGAGCTTACGATGTATTTTTGACGATATAGCCAACAAATATTTAACGCAGCAAATGGATCAGCTCGCGCTGCATCAGACCGATCTGAACACCGCGCTGCGAACGGCCAACGAGCAGGCCGACAAAGAGATCGCGGCAGCTAAGTACGGAACCAATAGCTTCCCGCAGTGAACCTACCCCATCTTTGAAAGGAATGGAGAGAGCCTTATGACGAGTACGCTTACAAAAATCGAGGATTTGGTGATTTGCCGAGACGACGACTACAACAGCTTTCCGAATATCGTCAAACGGCAGGACGGCTCCATGCTTGCTGTATTCCGCCAGGCGCCGGATCGCCGGCGGATGTTCGGACACAACATACATATCGATCCTTCCTCACGAGTTGTGTCGATTGCTTCCAACGACGGAGGAAAAACGTGGAGCGCGCCTTCGGTGCTGTATGACGACTTCCTGTATGGCATTCAGGACCCATGTCTCAATTTGCTGAGCGACGGCACATTATTTTGTACGTTTTTTACGTGGCAGGTACTGTTGCCGGAAGATGTGCCGGCCTTCAATCCAGCCACCTACGACCGGCGGATCAAGGACAAATGGGTGGCCAGACTGGGAGGCGCCTACTCCATTCGCTCGACGGACGGAGGCGCCACCTGGGACGATCCTCTTCCGATAACGTCGCCAGCCGGTGGAGTGCAAGCGCGCAATGTACGGGGCAATGCCGTCGAGCTGGAGGACGGCACGATTTTGCTGCCGATGTATGTGCGAACCCCCGATTCGTCTTCGGCTGTACTGGCGGTGACACGGGACCGGGGGCGGACGTGGGAGCAGCGCTCCGTCATTGCCGATGCGGGGGAGCTGTGGTTCCACGAGCCTAATTTGTACCGGACCCCTTCGGGCAAGCTAATCGCCCTGCTGCGTACGACGGATCGGCGCGAAGGGGTGTCGGAGGAACGGCGGCATCCCCTGTATACGTGCGAATCCTACGATAACGGCTTGACCTGGAGCGTTTTCACCGGACATTCGATCTATTCGATGAGCCCTTTTCACCTGCTTCGACTGGCGAGCGGCCGAACGCTGCTAACGTACGGTTACCGTCTTCCGCCTTACGGCATTCGCGCCCTCATCTTGAACAGCGAGTGCACCGACTGGGAGACGGCGCCTGAAACGATCGTGCGTGTGGACGGACCCAATAAAGATATCGGGTACACGTGCTCGGTACAAGCGGATAATGGCGACATTGTCGTTATGTACTACTACGCGGACGAACCGGGAGGATTATGTTACATCGCCGCCAGCCGGCTTATAGAGTACGAACATTGACCGGGCCCGACCGAGTCCGGGTATGTCAGGGTCCGTCACGTGTTCGGCAATGAGGATGCGATACAGGTTCGAGCATTATATCGTCATCTAGTCCAAGAAGTTATGACATTAAAGTGGTACCATTCCCAGTAAATTACATTAAAATAGTCCCATACAATAAATTGCTGTCCTTATATAGAACGAGTGACCTTAAAATGGTGCTTTTCTACATGACTCATGATATATATGGGAGTACTTTAATTATTCAATCAACTGACAGCGGAAGCGAAATAAGACGAACGCCAACTGAAACGTCTGCAATGGACAAGCACAAGCCCTGCAAGCGCGGAATGCCGCCTGGCAGGGCTTGTTCGTTGTATCGGGTATCAGGCTTTCAACGTAATCGACTTCGGGCCAGCCGTGGTTCGCGCCGATATGATCCGTTCTGACGGCGCCGAAGTTGTTCAGGTCGGTCTTGCCGTTGGGCATCGGCTTATGCAGCTTCATGACGTCCCATACTCCGGCGCGCCAATAGCGGGCCAGCAGAGCGAATTTGCCCGGATCGTATCCGGGCGGCTCTCCTCCTCATTCATACGCATCGATTGCCTAGCCAGCCAAGCTTAACGGAAGACGCCCCCCCCCCTGAACATGCAATCTCTTAGCCGGTTTGCACTTTCTTGCGCATGGACGAGGCTCATGAAGAAAAATATATAAAATTTGATGGATTCCTGCATGTATCTATTCGAACGGGGATGATACCATGAAAAATAAGACAAGAGAATACTAAAGCGGCAATGCCGGGAGCTCAAATCCGGTGCGCCCGGCGGTATTCGGAAGGGGTGATACCCATCTTTTGTGAGAACACTCTGCTGAAATAAAAGCCGTTGCTGTAACCGCACGCGGTTGCGATTTTGTCGATCGTCCACACGGTTTCCTGCAACAGCGTCCGGGCCCGGTCAAGCCGAAGCTCGCTTAAATACTCGCTCGGATTGACGCCGAACATGCTGCGGAAACGGCGGCTGAACTGCACGGTGCTAAGTCCCATCGCGGATGAGAGCTGACTGAGGCTGATAAATTCGAAAGCGCTTTCTTTGATGTGGGCTTCCGCTTCTTCCATCAGCGGGTCGTCGGGAATCACTCTCGTTTCATGGAGATGCGTCTCCCATTCCCAGTCGAATTGTTCCCATAGATCCGCAAGCAGAAAGTTTCTGCGACCGACTCCGAGCGGGTCTTGGCGCCGGGAAAGCATGGCGAGATAGCCGTAAGTGGAAGCGAAACGCTGCTTGTCCCGGATCGGATGCTTGCCGACCGGGTTTGGAAACAGCCGATCTTCGGTGCGTATTTCCTCCGCGGCGGCGAACCAGGAAAAGTTCAGCACAAGAAAAATGGCGGGGCGCAGCATTTCCCGCTTAAGAGCGATATCCGGCGGACAGAGCAGAAGGTCTCCTTTTTCCGCGACTCCTTTATGCTCGCCGATCTCGAAACGGAAACTGCCGCCATCCACGACGAACAGCACCCATTGCGGGCTGACGTCTTCGTCTTTTTCGAACCGCGCCTTATGGTTCCATACTGTAATAAAATCGATGCGAGCCGCAAGTTCTCGGGGACGATATGTTTGCATGCACGATCACCGCCTGATTGTGAGTATGTATTTACGATAACGGAATACGCAACGAAAAGAAAGTGACGATTTTTTCAAAACGACTCCGTTCAATGGAACGAGAAGGTCGGATTTCAGGATATGAGGAGAGATTGAAGTGAAGGGCAACAAGCAAACAGACAGGCAAAAAATAACTACGCAGCTGTTCGTGGCGGGAGGAGGGATGGCCGGTGTAGCTGCAGCGGTCGCTGCCGCCAGAAACGGAATTCGCACAGTTCTTTGTCAGGATCGCCCGGTGCTTGGAGGCAACGCCTCGTCGGAAGTGCGAATGAACGTGAGCGGTGCTTCCGTTCGGGGTGCCGCGCTTGAGACTGAGTCGCGGGAAAGCGGCATCGTCGAGGAAATTATGCTGGAATGCGCCGTGCGCAACCCGCAGCGTTGCGCCAATATGCTCGATTTGATTCTATACGAAACGTGTCGCGCTGAACCGAATTTGACGCTGATGCTCAATTCGTGCGTTGTCGGGGTCCGTATGGACGGCGACCGGATCGCGGCGGCCTACGTCAATCGGGAAAGCACGGAACATTACTTCGAGATCGAAGCGGAGCTGTTCGCCGATTGCACCGGGGACGGCCGGCTCGGAAGCGAAGCGGGAGCGCGGTACACGACCGGGCGGGAGTCGTCCGCGGAATACGGAGAATCGTTTGCAAGGGACGATCGGGACGCGTACCGGCTCGGATCATCTTTGCTGTTCACCTCCCGGGACATGAGGCGCCCGATGCCGTTCGTCGCGCCGAAGTGGGCGCGGACTTTTTCCGAGGAAGATTTGCGGTTCCGCTTGCATCAAACATGGGAATACGGATATTGGTGGGTCGAATACGGCGGAATGCGGGATACGATCAAGGACAACGAGGAGATCCGCGACGAACTTTTGGCCATCATGCTCGGCGTATGGGACCACATCAAGAACAGCGGACATCATCAGGAATCGGCGAACTGGGCGTTGGACTGGTTCGGTTTCCTTCCCGGGAAGCGGGAATCGCGGCGGTTCGTCGGACAGCATGTATTGACCCAGCACGATTTGGAGCAGTCGGTGGATTTCGACGACACGATCGCTTACGGGGGATGGTCGATGGACATCCATCATCCCGGCGGCATCGAGGCGGCGGACGAGAAGCCGAATATTCATCCATACACGCCCTATATGTACGGTATTCCGCTTCGCTCGCTCGTCAGCGCCAATATCCTCAACCTATTGTTCGCAGGGCGCAACATATCGGCGACGCACGTCGCTTTCTCCAGTACGCGGGTCATGGCGACATGCGCCTTGATGGGGGAAGGGCTGGGCACATATGCCGCCTTCGCGGTTCGAAGCGACAAGCCGCACGAAGCCTGGCGCGACCCGGAGCTTGTCCGGGAAACGCAGCAGCAACTGTTGCGGCAAGGGGCTTTCTTGCCCGGCAAGCTGCTGGAGGACCGAAATCTTGCGGCAGAAGCGGCCATCACCGCCTCGTCGGAGCAAACGGGCGGCGCCGCGTCACAAGTTGCGGACGGACATACCCGCTCCGTGCATGGCAGGCGGGGCGTCAGACCGGACTTAGCCGTGCCCGGGACGCACCGCTGGATGTCCGACCCGGCGGATTCGGCGCCGTGGCTGGAGCTTCGCTGGGAACGCCCGGTTCAAATCTCGCGCATCACGGTCGTGCTGGACACCGGGCTCCATCGCCATCTCGCCTTGACGCACTCGGACGGGCATCATAACCTAATGGCGTGGGGGCCGCAGCCGGAAACGTTGAAAGACTTCAATGTTCTGGCCGGCATCGGGGGCCGTTTCGAAGAGGTTGCCCGTGTGCGGGGTAACTACCGGCGGCAGTTGCAATTCGATGTGCAGCTTGGCGAAGTAGACTGTTTGAGATGGGAGGTGATCACGACAAACGGGCTCGACCATGCGCGGATTGTGGAAATTCGCTGCGAGTAGCAGTACGCGCGTCCGCGGACATGATTGGCGGCGGACGCGCACAGACGGTAGTACGAGATCGAATGCTTGAACCATTCCATTGGGGGGATCGACATGAAACGAATGTTAGTTGGCGGAGCCGCATTGCTGCTGCTTGCCGCTGTCTTGGCCGCAGGATGCGGCAAGACGAAGGAACCGGACAGCCCGGCAGCGGACCGAGGAGATGCCGGGGGACCGCCGAAAGTGAGCGATGCGTCGGTAACGCTCAACGCCGCCGTAGACGCGGTTATTGTGGACAGCGCTCTGGAAGCTGCTATTCAGGACGGATTGAAGAAGAAACATCCGAACATCAAGCTGAACATCATTCAACCGGGCACGGGAACGACGCTGACCGATCAGATCGCTTCCGGCAACACGCCCGACATTGTCTTTACGTTCAACGGCCGCTTAGCGACGTATCAGGACAAAGGGATTTTATATGATATGACACCGCTGCTGAAAACATATCAATTCGATCTGAATCGCTTCGAGCCGCAGATGATTACGGACGCCAAGGTCAGTTCGACGAACGGCGAGCTGTACGGCATTCCGTTCAGTCGAAATTTCCATGCCTTCTACTACAACAAGGATATTTTCGACAAGTTTGGCGTGCCGTATCCGCAGGACGGGCTAACCTGGGACCAAATGCTCGAACTTGCCAAAAAACTGACCCGTATGGAGGGCGGCACTCAGTACAGAGGCATTGACCCGGGAGCCGGCATCGCATGGATTTACCAGCCTCTTGGCATTCAGGCAGACGATGTCACGACGGGCAAAGCGTCCGTCAACAACGAACAGTGGAAGAAAGTGTTCGAGCTCGTCAAAGCGATGTACACGATTCCGGGCAACGAGCCGAACGGAACGCCTCTCGATAACTTCCTGAAACAAAAAAACTTGGCGATGATCGCGTATACCAACATGTTCTCGCAACTGGAGGAGGCGACAAAGCAAGGCTTTAACTGGGATCTCGTCCAATATCCGAGCTACCCGGAGCGACCGAACACGTACGGCAACGCCAGCGTCAACATGATGGCGATTACGCAATCGAGCAAATACAAGGAGCAGGCGCTGCAGGTCATCGAGGTGGTCACTTCCGACGAAGTGCAGCTGGAGATCGCACGTCAAGGAATCATTTCGCCGTTGAAGAATACGGCGATTCAAGCCGAATTTGGTAAAAATCTGAACGTCCTGAAAGGAAAACGAATCGAGAGTATTTTCAAGAGCAAGCCGGTGCCGTACCCGAAAGCTTCTCCGTATCGGTCGAAGTCCGAAGGGATCGTCTCAAAATATTTCAACGAATACATGAAGGGCACGATAGACGTCAACACCGCATTAAGCAAAGCGGAGGAAGAGATCAACAAAATGCTGCAAGCGGAAAGAGCGAAATAACTGCACGACGGCGGAACAGACGGCAAACCGGTTCCCGCAGACAATAATGCTGCTTCTTTCTTCGCCAATAGCCGTATCGTCACTATTCCGACGATGCGGCTATTGGCGAATAATAATAAAAATTAAGGAGGACTGCAGCATGCCAAACTTGACGAGAAGGAAGCTGTTGGCCGCAATCGGCGCAACAGGAGCGGCAGCCGTTCTTTTCAAAGTTTCTGCCGGCGCGACAAACGGAATGGAACCATCTGTTTTGGAAGCGGTTTATCCCGTTGGCAAACTCAAATCGAAGTTGACGAGAACAGATTTGTGTATTTCAACGTCAGTAAGCGAACTGAGAGCGGAACCAGATCCGGTGGAAGGTTTTGCGTATTATGTAACGGATGTGGGGATGGAGGGATTTTTTCAGTATGAACCGGGAGACACATCTTCGCCCGACAATACGGGAACGATTCTCGTCTCGACATCGGGCGCACGGTTTAAACGGATTATCGATCAATCGTTTGTGAATGTTAGATGGTTTGGCGCTGTGGGAGACGGGGCGACCGACGACACGGCGGCGATCAATGCGGCAATCGGCGACGGCAACACAACGGTTTACATTCCGGAAGGAACGTACATGATCCGGGCCGATGCAACAAGCATCGGCCAGTTGAACGCGGGTATTCAGGTGAAAAACAATACGAAAATCGTCATAAGCCCACAAGCAACTTTGAACACCATCAAGGAGGCGCTCTTACTATGAAGTTTAAGCAATCAGACGGTCAAAATCAACGGATTGAACGAATTACGACAACTCACATAATTGTGGGAATCGATATAGCGAAAGAAACCCACGGGCAAAAACACTAAAACCTGGCCAACTGGCTCGCTCACAAGGGCAAAGATGTTGTCATGGTGAATCCGGCTACCACCAAACGATTAACAAGGAAAACTACGACAATTCCCCATCCAAGAGTGAACCGAAGGATGCGCTTGCAGATGTGGTTAGCCAGGGTTATTACTACGACGAGAATTTTGGGTAACGAATAGCGTCCGGTTGCAAAACCGGATTATTCGCTGGTTAGACATACGCTTCCCAGAGTATCTGCGTTCGAAGAAAAGGGCAAGGCGGAAGGGCATTCCAGGTTTTCGCTAATTGTGGAGGAAGAGAACGATCGCGCCTACCGGCTGTATGTCAAGATGGGGTATCAGGAGGATGGGACGCCCGAAGTAAGCGGATCGCTTAACCGGAGAATGGTGAAGCTGATCCGTTTATGGCGCGTTCAAAGCTCCGCTTTTCCGTAAGTAAACATAAAATATGTTATGTATACTTTATAAATATTATAAATCAAAAACTCCTTGCCAAGCAGGGAGTTTTTGATTTAGTCTGATCGAAGGGCGTGCTATTTTTTTGATTTTTCCGCTGCGATGTATAGCTTGATTTGCTCTTAGGCATTAAACAGGCTACGGTCCAATTTGAAGTTGTACTGCTTGGAGAGAGGGAGGAGATCAGCGTAATCGCCCATATCCTTGTAGGCGGGGAGCCGCCCTTGGTAGGTGACGAGGAAGTCGATCGCCTCTCCTTTGGCGAGCAAATTCGGTAAATCTTCGGTCGTTTTGTCCATCGTGACTGGTAAGGTACGGATATTTCTTTTTGACGGGCTCGGCGATCAATTCGTTGAAATCCGTCTCTGTATAAAATACCCGCCCATCTGGTGGACGCGAAGCGTGACGGGGTCCAGCGGTTTTTCCGTCCCATTCCCGGGGGCGACTTCGCCATGCTCGTTATTCGAGCATCCCACACGGTGTTTCCTCCGATTTTCATTGATGATCAATCCAATCCTGCTATTCCAGCGACACGTTTCCAAGCACGGACGTGCGTGTTCCTAGATCTGCTATTCCGTTTGAATTGTAGAGCGTTGAGCCGAACAGAAGCTGGTTGTTGTGAATGATGTTGTATTTGGACTGTTGAGAATTCACGCGTATACCGTCCATGGGGCCATAGCGAATTACAAATTCGGACGAAACGTCCGGGGCGACGGTCCAAGCCGGTGTACATACGGCGGTTTGCGTCGTTCCGTCGTAGGATGAAATTTTTCTTTTTTGGCCCGCGCCGGTTCCGCCGACCAAATAAACCGTCATCGTGTTGTACTCTCCGCTTGTGGCGGAAGCGACATTGTCAAGCACAATCGAAGTGGTCGTTCCGCCCTTCGCCACTCCGGCATGCTTGAACCGGTTTTGCACCGTGTTGCCCTGGATGGTATTGAAGCTTGCGCTGTCTACAACCATAACACTCGTGCTTGACGCAGCGCTTCCGCTTTCATCGATCACGTTGTTGGCCACCAAGCAATAGTTGGTAGTCCCGGAAAGCCGAATGGTGTTGGTCGCAATGTTGTAGAGGTGGTTATTCGTGATGCTGATCGAGCTTGCATTTTCCAGCCAGATGCCGATGCCGTTGCAATTTTGAATCAGGTTCCCCTCTATCGTATAATTGGTCGATTTGCTAATCCACAAGGACCTGTTGATCGAGTCGGACAGGATGTTGCCTTTCAAGGCGACGTTTTTCGTCAACAGTCCGTTAATACGGGAGGCGGGGCCGATGAGCGTGTTTCCGACAAATTCGACGAATTCGACCGCTCCTAACGTCCCGTTCATCGTAAAGCTGCCGCCGGTATTGTTCTGGAATAAACATTGGGCAACGGTCACGCGGCGAACGAAACTGCCGGGGTCCGGTTCGAGATCAATGCCAAACTCCGGGGCATGTCCGTGCGTATTGACAAACGTGGAGCTCTCGATCCGCACGTTCTCGGCGCAGGTGACGCTGATTCCCTGCCGGCGGTTGTTGTCGCAGATCACGTTCTGGAAGGTGATGTTGCGGGAGGCGTTGCTCTGGTTCAGGTAGTAGCCAACAACGGAAGCGTCTCCCCAGCAATCCGCGATATACAAGTCGCGCACAAGCACACGGTCCGACCCGCCGATCGCAATGCCATAGCCCCATTGTCCCGTCGTCCCCGGATGCTCGTTTCGTTCCCCGATGATTTTGCCACCGCCTTCGATGGTGACGTTGGTTTTGCCGAAAATATTGATGATCGTATATCTCGGCGTTGCCGACGGAAGCGCTTTCAGAACAGCCGAAGGGCTTATCACAATTGTCGTGTTGTCCTTCGCCTGAATGCCCGCATTTAATTGACCCACGCTTGTTGCATCGGCCCGGACCATGTACGTTCCTTCCGGAATATATACCGTCACATTGCCGTCGCCGATGGCCGAGTTGATCGCCGCCGTATCGTCGGTCGTGCCGTTTCCCGCGGCGCCAAACCATTTCACGTTTACGAACGACTGCTCCACAATCCGCTTGAAGCGGGCGCCCGATGTCGAGACGAGAACCGTTCCTGTATTGTCGGTCGATGCTGCGTCTAGGGGATCGTAGAGAAAAAATCCTTCCTTTCCCGGGTCGGTTACATAATAGGTTACCCCTTCCTTAGGAGACGTTTCCGCCCTCAGCTCGCTTATGGTTGTCGAACCGCATGTTTCGGTTGTCAACCATTTCGGTCCAGACTTGTCCTTGCCGTATGTCGCCTCCCAAACCGATGGCTCCATTCCGCTCGTCGCACCGACGGAAGCTTTGTAAAGCAGGGTCGCCACTCCTGTTGCGCCGATTGTGGCCAAAAGCTTTCTTCTTGTCAAGTTTGCCATCCTCAAGCTCCTTCTTATAATGGAATGAGATATCCAGTAAAGCCTTGCGGCTTCCTCAAGGCAAAGCGCCAACCCAAGTCAGTAATCGATATCTGGCGGTTGCCGTAATACAAGTATAGAGGACGCCGGGATGAGCCGTACATGGTATTTGCTGATGGGGGGATGTAGGTTTTTAACCGAATTAGCCGCCATTTTTCATGTGAATGTTTAACATTGTCTTTTAGCCATGCTATAATGGAGGCAATAGAAGGAGGCGTGGGGATGGGGGAGCCGAAAGATTTCTTGCTGTCGCTTTCGAACGGGAGATGGGTGCGAATACAGACGGTTGCGCCAGGCACTTTCCGGATCCGGTTGAATGAAACGGGGCATTTTGCGGAGCCCGCTTCAGTGCGCTACCAAATTGTAAGCGCTATCTTAGAGACGGAGAGAGATGTTTACACAGCGCCTCCCGGAAGCGTTGTAGAAATTCGGAGCGGACAAGCGATGCTGCGAATGGACGGCAGAGACGGACAGTTTCGCTTGTTCGGGGCGGATGGGGAAGAACGGGTGGCGACGAGCGCCTCTCCTTGGTCGAGCGATAAGTCCGGGTTCGGCGTACGTTTTCAACTGGGGGGGGACGAAGCGCTGTACGGGCTTGGCAACATCGCCCCAGAGCGGCTGCAGCGGCGCGGCTTGCGTGTCGAGATGTGGGGAGAGAAGCAACTGTTGGCGAGCGCCCCGATTCCCTTCCTGATGAGCTCGAGCGGTTGGGCCGTTATGGTGAATACGACATGGCGCCATCTGTTCGATATTGGAGCTTCGAACGAAAACGAGCTGCTGATCGAAGGGCTGACCGGCGAGCTGGACTTGTTTCTTTTCGCAGGCAACGACTATGCGGAGCTGCTAGACGCTTACACCAACGTTGCGGGAAAGCCGCCCCTGCTGCCAATCTGGATGTACGGTCTGAACTTTTGCTCGCGGATCGGGTCCAGCGCCCGCGATGTGCTGGACGATGCGATCAAATTTCGCCGCGCCGGGACTCCATGCGATTTGATCGGCCTAAACGACGATTGGATGGAGCGGGCAAATGACTTCTCGACGACGAAACGATGGCATCCGGTTCGATTCCCGACAAGTACGAACGATCTGCTACGCCAAGTTTCGTTTATCGGCATATTGCACAAGCAAGGGTTCAAGCTGAGCCTGGCTTTGGGCTGCGATTATGATTTGACGGTGCTCGAAGAGCGGCTGGCCAGCGAGAATATGGGGTCGCAATGGGAAGATCGTAACGACGGATACGGAGAGGACGTGCAGCCTCTTCTTGAGGAATCGTGGTACGAGCACTTGCGCAAGTTTGTCGAAGACGGCGTATCGGCATTTGTGCTGCACCCGAATAACCCGATGCACGGCGATCCCGGGCGAATCTGGGGGAATGGCATGAGCAGTGCCGAGCTGCATAATCTTTACCCGGTTTTGCTCTGCAAGCAAATGTATGCCGGCTTTTTGAAGCAGACGAACATGCGGCCGGCGATCCACATAGAGAGAGGGTATTTGGGGATGCAGCGGTTTGCGGCCAGTACGACAGGGACGTTTTACACCGCAAAGCACGCGATCGTGGCGATACTTAATTACGGTCTTTCCGGTCATGTCCATACGACAACGAACATGCATCTCATTTCGCGCGAAGGCATCCACGCCGATTTTTTGCTGGCGTGGTCGCGAATTAACAGTATGGATCATTTTCAGCATCCGGACTTTCTGGAGCATCCGTTGCAGGAGCTGTTTCAGCGCTATGCGCGATTGCGCTACCGTCTGATCCCGTATTTGTACTCGACCGCTCACGCTGCCGTACGTACCGGAATGCCGATTACGCGGGCCATGCCGCTTATGTATCCGCGGGACCGGCATTGCCGGGAGCTGGACGGGCAGTACATGCTGGGCGATTTTTTGCTCGTCGCCGTTTATACCGAGAGCGTTTATTTGCCGGAAGGGGACTGGTTTGATTATTGGACAGGGAACCGTTACTGCGGTCCGTGCAGGATCGACGTAAGCGTTCCTCCCGAAGCGGGCGGACCCTTGTTCGTGCGCGCCGGGGCGATTGTTCCGATGTGGCCGCCGATAGACTATATCGGGGAGCGGCGGGTTGAGACGCTCACGCTGGAAATATACCCCGGAGCTCACGGGAGCTTTCTCTTGTATGAAGACGACGGCGCTACGCTCGACTACTTGGAGGGGGCATCCGTCCGAACGCGTTTGGAGTGCGCGTCGGATCAAGCGATGACGACGGTGCGCATTGCAAAGCGCGAGGGAACATTCGCCGGCATGGCGGTCAAGCGGAGCTATGAGCTCATTGTTCGTACTAACGCCAAGCCCGCAGCGGTGCGGGTGGGAGTGGAGCGCCGTCCGGACCGCACAGCGCGGAATAAAGCCGATCCGTTCCGCAGCTGGCGGTACGATCGTTTGGCGGGGACGGTCAGGTTACATGTGGCGGAAGCTGAGTTCGGCGAAGCAGGCGTGTGCATCGAAATCGTTCATCCGCCGAAAAGCGGTCGCTCGGCTGCCGCTCGCACCGGGGCCGAGAGAAGATCAGCGGCGTCAGTCGATCCGTTCAGCGGGCCAGCGGCCAGTGTACTTGGCCGGGGGATAAGCGATGCCGCGGGTGGCGGGGGGGACGCCATTTCAGATGACCTTGAAGCGGACAATGCTTTTGCCGCCGCTTTGGACTCGGGCGAGCTGCGAGTTGCGGAAGCGGCTTTGACCGAATGGTGGGGGGCGAAAATGAAACAAGCCCCGTCCGCCGCTAACGCCGTTTGGCAGCTGCACGTAATGAAAGGCTGCTATCTGATTGTGCGGCAGGCGGAGCGAAGCGGATGGACCTCAGCGGATGCGTTTAAGCACATGGAGGATGAAGCCTATGAACTGGCGCAGCTGCAAAAGCCCGAACAAGGCTACGAGCTGCTTCAGCGGCTCGTGAGCCGGCTTGTCAGGCAAATGGATGCGCCCCATCCCGAGGCGAAACATCCGGTTATCCGCGAGCTGCTCGAGCTCGCGTTGCGGGAGCCGGAGCGGGACTTGTCGCTGAATGCGATGGCCGAACGTTTCGCGTTGCATCCGGTTCATATCAGCCGGCTGTTCAAGAAGGAAACCGGCCGCAACTATTACGACTATGTCATCTCGATGCGGATGATGCGGGCCAAGCAACTTCTGAGAGATGGCCACAAAGTATATGATGCCGCGGCCCTCTGCGGCTTCAAGGATGCCGGAAACTTCTCAAAAGCTTTCAGCAAATATTGGGGGGAGCCGCCGGTCAGCTTTAAACAGGAACGGAGCTGAGGGGGAGCGAACGGTATTGCTTGAGTTATGGATTTATGTTCGTGTCATTAGCAATTGACAAGAACATGTATCCATTGCCGAGTGAGCTGCAAAGACCATTAAACTAACTGGCAGGTTAGTCTGATGATCAAAAATAATAAGCAGGAGATAATATAATAACTCCGAATTGTTAAAGTATAAAAATATTAGGAGTTTAGAAAAGGGGTATCTACGTAATTTTATTACGTAAAACGATCTTATTACGGTAATTACGAATTGAATTTCGTAGAATAAAAGTTAATATGACATATCCGAAACCAAATTTCACATTTTACTATACTGTGACTTATCTTTGTTATCATGAACTGTGACAAGATGTTAATCGTTTGGAAGGAAATAGTAATTCTTGATAGAATAAATATGAAGATGATCAGTTAATAAATTTGTACACATAAGGAGATAAAACTATGGCAAAAAACAAATTACTAAGAATGGACAATGTTGGCATCGTTGTAGAATCCCTTGATGACACAATCTCTTTCTTCGAGGAGATTGGCTTGAAGCTCGAAGGGCGAGCTACTGTCGAAGGTGAATGGGCTGGTCGCGTAACCGGGCTGGGTTCACAGTGTGTAGAGATTGCTATGATGGTTACCCCAGATGGCCACAGCCGACTTGAACTTTCGCGATTTCTCACCCCACCTACTATATCAGATCACCGAACTGCTCCTGTAAATGCTCTCGGTTATCTACGCGTCATGTTCACCGTTGAAGACATTGACGAAATGGTATCCAGACTCACTAAGTATGGTGCTCAGCTCGTTGGCGAAGTGGTTCAGTACGAGGACTCGTATCGGCTCTGCTACATTCGTGGAAATGAAGGACTTCTAATCGGTTTGGCGGAACAACTCGGTAATAAATAAGTGACGTTTAAAAGAAGACTTTACTGAAATATACATTACTAGAGTAAAAATAGAAACAGAAAAGCAGTGTGAAAGTATCTCGAAGAAGTCGGGTGCATCATATAAACACCGCATTCACGCTCCGGGTCTGGGCGACCCTCGGTCCCGGAAACAAGGAACGAGGAAGTAATTACCGGGACACATCCGCACCGACTAACCGCATCGCGGCCGGCAGCAAGCTGACCTTAATCGGTGGGACTTCGTGATACATGAACTTTAACGGAAATCAATGCAAAACCAAATTAAAGGGACTCAACTAACGGAAGAACGATAGTGAAGGAGCTTGCCATGTGGGAGCTCCTTTTTGTTCATTAAAGTAACAGCAGCATCGAGTAATAATATTTTATATTCATTTTTTCCCTATAAATTGCTACCGTTGAGTACTTACAATTATGGGGTGGATTATTGCAGGAAATTTCATTTGAAATGAAAGCATTGATATATAAACGGGGAGTTTTTCATTCATGGCTATCGATTCTAAGCTCGAGCAACTCTTTCATGAACCGATCGAACGGATCACGTACCTCGATCCAGGTTATTCCGGGCATGCCAGCGACGTCTGGCTGGTCAAGACAGTTTCGGAGGAGCATATCGTACGTACGTCCAGATGGAATGAAGCACCGAGCCGTGAGTTTTGGTGGGGATGTTACGATCTGTTCGGGATCGATCCCAGACGAATGCGCCACTTTGAAGAGAACGCCACCATGCTGGGTTCTATTGCGGGCATTCCTGCGCCGCAAGTGCATGCGCATGCGATTATCGAGGGCAGGGAATATCTCGTCGTCGAGAAAATGAACGGCAAGGCGTTCCAGTCTTTCGTCGGGCAATCCGATGCGCTTCTATATCAGTTAGGCGTTTGGTTGGCTCAAGTACATTTGCAGCGATGCGACTACTTCGGAAACCTTGCCCGCACCCAAATCGAGCGACAAGAATTATTCCATGCCCGTTTGTCCCAAACCATGCGGCAGCTCGTCGAACGCGATTATGAGAATGATAGCAAGATCAAGGCACAGCTCGATGCCATGTGCCGTGAACTTAGCGTTCTGCCAGTGCCGGATCACTTCTGTCCCGTGTTTATTGATCTTGATCCGTCACAGTTCTTAATTCAAGATGGGATGCTATCGGCGGTCGTCGATGTTGAAGCCTATGCGGTAGGTCCTCGCGAGTTTGATTTTGTCGGATTGGAGTATGTGTTGGATGAGATATCGGCCGCTTCTTTCCTCAAAGGCTATTCGACGATCCTGGATCCTCCCGATTTATCGAACTATCGTACAGCATACCGCTATTTTTATCGGCTGTTAGGTGTGCAAGGGTCCGTCAATTTGGATCGATGGTTTGCGCAGCGGGCACTGTTCTGACGGTCGCCATTAATCTATACGGGACACTATAGCACAATTGAAACAGGCTGCCGGCATTAATCGGCAGTCTGTTGAAGTAACGGGCAGGTTAGTTATAACCATAAAGTACCATTTGCACCATTCCGAAGCAGTGTACAATAGGTGTGGTACTTAATCAAGGAGTGGTGATCCTAAGAAGCTTTTCCTCTCGAGATCCCCGGGCTTGCTGAGAACATCTTGCTACCTTTCTGCGAAAAACTTACGGGCTACTCAACGAGGCGATTCGCGAAACCTTGAGCCTGCGCGACACGGTTCGGCTGGAATATTCTCCACTCGTATTATGTCATGGGGACGCACACGGTAACAATGTGATACAGAGCGAGCGCCTTGTGCTGGCAGATTGGGAAGATCTGCGCCTAGCACCTGCCGAAGCCGACCTGTTCATCTATGCGTGGCATCCGTATGGTAGTATGTTACTGGAAGCGTACGCAGCCGCCCGGCGCGATTATCGTATCAACCATGAACTTCTTTATTTCTACGTCTTACGCCGGCGGATCGAGGACGTCTGGTTCAATATACAACGCTTGATTGAGGAGACCTCGGACGAAGCCGAGACGGCAAAGCTGCTTGACTATACAAGGCGGGGCATTGGGGAGTTACAAGCGTTATATCGTGATAAACGATGATAAACGGGGAGAGTCAAGTCGGTGATATTATGTTTAGCATCGTAAAACTAAGATGTTGCATCACGATCAGATTGATCTAGAGATTAAGGGTGAAGGTATACGCCAAATGGCCATACGACATAAGGGTAATAACGGAGGATAAAAGAAATGAACAACCAGGAAGAAAGGTTTGTAAAACCCGAAATGCTGGCGCTTGTTTTGAGTAAAATGCTCGACAAGGCGATAATCCGTGCAGATTATCAAATCAAAGAGTTGCAAGGCGGGACAGTAGGAGATGTTCGGCTTGTAACTGGCATGTTTGAAACTTCTGATGGTGAAAATCTGCCGTATAAGGTGGTTTGGAAAACACAGAAAAAATTTAAGCGTTACGGAGATCCGGATTCATGGCGAAGGGAATACGACCTCTATGCATCAGATTTCAAAAAGGTTTTCTTCGATTCGTTCAGTTGTCCGGAGTGTTATCACGCCGAAATAAATGGCGATGAGATTCAACTGTGGATGGAATATATTGATGGTGTGTCAGGCTTAAATCTGGCCTTGGAAATGTATGAACGTATAGCCGAGGAATTGGGGCGATTTCAAGGCAAGTTGTACACAGAACGACCAAACGTATTGCAGAATCTGTCCAATTTAAGCAAGGTTGAGTTTACGAAAAACTACTATCTGCGGTATCGGTCATGGAATGTTTTATATGATTACATACGCTCCGATGACTGCGAAATTCCGAAGCACCTGTGTAAAATGCTCATAGAGATAGATAACAATGCGGATGAAATATTCAGTCGCATTGAAAAGCTGCCAATAGTGCTTTGCCACAGAGATTTTTGGGTGGCAAACATATTCTATTCGGACAGTAAAATCGTACTTATCGATTGGGATACCGCCGGATGGGGGTACATGGGCGAGGATATCGCGAGTTTAATTACGGATGAAGCGGATGTCTGTCATATGATTGAATACTACCAAAAATGCATTCCGGCGTATTACAGGGGTTTTTCGGAGTATGCGGATGTGTCCCATATCTCCGATCATTGTATCTATGAACTAATCCTTGTTATGTTCGGATACAGGCTTGTGGAGTGGTATAAATCCGCTGAGTCGCCCGAAGATAAATCAATGCACCTTAATACCTTGCAAAAAATCCATGAGATGAGAAATATGTAGATGAATATAACTATTGAGCCATTAGATGTAAACAAAGTGCTAACTCATTAAGCTATCTGGGAACGATAGCTCCAAGATCAGAGAATGCTGTTTGATCGCCGCAACAAAGTGTTTTCGGATGGTTTGCGGCTTATTTACAGATATTATTTGGGTCCGATCATGATGCCCCTGTCTTTATTTAAAAGATCCAGCGGACCGGAAGAAAATATGAAATGGAAGGTACATCCAACAGTTTTTGAAAATAACGTTGTGCATTGGTTGGATGAAATTCAATGTATAGAAGATACCCCACCGTTGATTATTAATTTTGAAAAGGAAGAATTTGAAATAAATTGCAATAATCCATTGTTTGAGGCGTTGAAGCGATCTCATGTGAATGAGTACCCTGTCATTATCTGGATTACTGAAAGAGTGGATCATGACACGTTTCTTGAGGATTATGCAGTATACTTATAAGTTTATGTTGAGAATAACTAAAGTTAAACAAGACATATTCACCATAATTTCCCTCCTCTATCATTATGTTATGTGATTAAGCTTTAGTGACAGGGGGGTCTTCATGCAAAAATATGAGAATAATACATTTTTTTTCGCAACTGTAACATACGGGTTAGAAAATGTATTGGCAGATGAAATCGAAGAACTTGGCATAGAAATACAAAGGATGAAATTTGAACGCGGCAAGGCAGTTTTTAGAGCGTTCGGAGAAGTTAATAGGCTGAAGAAACTTCGTTGCGCTGATAATATCTACTGTATAGCTGCAGAATTTACTGTCGGGACACATAAATCAGATTTAGCCCAGATTGAATCTAGCATTAAGAAAATGAACTGGGAGAGGCTTGCTATTGAATTTTCAAAATCATCAAGAGAAATAATAGTAAGCGCCAGCAGAAAAGGAAAACATACATATTCTCGTTTTGATATTATAAAAACAATGAAGATGTCTTGGAAAAAGACGGATTTGTAAGTACTCAAAAAGATGCTGACGCTTTATGTATTCGTGCTGATATTTACGAAACATATTGTAGAATTTCCATTAAGTTGACGGATGCACAATTCCGTTTTCGGGGGGATAATCGAATTTATTCAAAAAGCGGTATTATATAATTTCTTTCACTGCAGTCTCCGACCATTAGGAATGGTCTTCATTATGGTGT
>NZ_JBFUIX010000081.1:0-27528 GCF_056401635.1 Paenibacillus sp. P4_E11
GTATTATACTGGCCGCTACGTTCTGTGTACTCATCACTCAACCGTTGCAAGAATTATTCTTATTCGGCTTCTCGATGGCGCTAGGCATCTTGCTGGATACATTCCTCGTGAGAGGCGTCCTGCTTCCAGCGATCTTGACGATGATCGGCGATCGATCGCGGAGTCGTAAGGCAGGGAAGAGTACGGGGCAAGCTGCTCCATCGCTTAAGTAGACCAATTGGTCATCCTTATACATCAATCATCAAACCCCGTCCGGAAACCGGACGGGGTTTTGATGATCATATCCATCTGTTGCTAGAATATTAAAACTGAATTTCTTTGCCAAGCGCGGCAGATTCATAAATACCGCACAATATCTTCATCATCTCAACACCATCTTCAACAGGGCTAAGCGTTTCCTTACGACCTTGACATACGTCAATGAAGTGATTCACTTCATCTTGGAAACCAGCCACGAAGTCGAAGCTTAAGTTATTGATTTGAGGTGTGCTGTTCAGAATCGTATCGTACTTCTCAGTTACGAGTACGAGTTCCGGCTCCAACTCGGCTCCGCCCTTATCACCATACAGTTTCACCGACAGCTCGTCTTTCTTGGCATGCAAGGTGAAGCTAACGTCAACAAGGATGGAAGCGCCATTCTCGAAGCGAATCAAGGCGTTCGCCATATCTTCAACCGTATTCAACTCTGCGTTATAATCGGCTGCCTTGTAGTAGTTCAAATTTTGCACGTTCGAACGGTTGCCGAGTTTGTTGTATGTGTTACCGCTAATGGATTTCACCTTTGGCCGACCCATCAAGTACCAGCATATATCGATCACGTGTACACCAACGTCGATTAGCGGTCCGCCGCCGGAACGTTCCACGTCGGAGAACCAGCCGCCTGGATTACCGAGCTTACGGATACAGTTGGCCTTGGCATAGTAGATTTCGCCGAGATCACCGTTGTCCAGAAACTGCTTCACAATACGAGTGTTGGACGCATAGCGACGAACAAAGCCAACTTGCAGCACTTTGCCGCTTGCTTTAACCGCTTTTTCTACTTCGTACGCTTCGGCAACTGTTTTGCACAATGGTTTCTCGCAAAGTACATTCTTGCCTGCGTTGAGCGCAGCTATGCTGATCGGAGCATGCGAATTGTTCCAAGTGCAAATGCTAATAGCATCAACATCGGGATTCGCAAGCAACGTATGGTAATCCGTATACACATTAGGGATGCCGTATTTCTCGGCTTTGGCTTTGGCGCGTTCTTCGTTCAGATCACAGATCGCAATAAGCTCAACTTCTGGATTGTTCGCATATGATTTAAGATGACTTTCCGAGATCGATCCAGCGCCTACAACGCCAATACGCACTTTATTACTCATCGATTACACCTCATACATAAGATTAGGATTGCAATTGTCTGCACCATTATACAGCATGTACGGAAGGCCAAGCTAGTTCAATTCCTTCACTGATTAACAATTGTTGAAATTGTTTCAATTCGTCAGCGGAATTGCGCACGTCGCGCGGACGGAGGCCACGCTCCAGGCAGTACGCGGCAAGATAGCCCGCTGCTTCACCAATGTTCCATTCCACGGGATGGAGTCTATAACAGCCGTTCGTGATGTGAGTTACCCCTAAGTTTTTACAAGCAGGGAGCAGGTTGTTGACGCGCACCGGAATCAAGCTTCCGAGTGGAATCTGGAACGGTACGGAAGAGATGTCAATGTAGTGACGATCGGCCGTACTAGGGTGCAGGTCAATGCGATAACAACCAATACCTACAGAATCGAAGAACGATTCTGCCTTGCCGTCTGGACGGCAATCGGCCGCTACGTGCTGCTCCACTACTGTGAATTCAGCCTTGATCCGACGAGATTCGCGAATGTACGGATACTGGGCAAGTCCATCCTCCGTGCCAACGATATCTTTGCGTAAGCGCAGACCAGGGTAACCTTTCCCGCCATCT
This sequence comes from Paenibacillus sp. P4_E11, assembly GCF_056401635.1. Classification (NCBI taxonomy): domain Bacteria; kingdom Bacillati; phylum Bacillota; class Bacilli; order Caryophanales; family Paenibacillaceae; genus Paenibacillus; species Paenibacillus sp. P4_E11. The sequence goes on from NZ_JBFUIX010000081.1 coordinate 1,952, forward strand.
GGACGAGGTGCTTCCGTCTGTAACCAATACAAGAGGGAGAAGCTGAGCTGACGGGCATCTTCCAGATTGTTCTGGCGTTCTTCCTCGCTCACATCAATAATGGAGCCGAGCCAGTAGTCGTTCTGCGGCCAGTTCACGAGCGTCACATTGCTATCGAATGTGCCTTCCACGAAATGGTTCTTATCTACAATTTGCCGATAATAGAATAGGGAGTAGCGGTCCGTTCCCGGGAACAGCTCATACTTGACGTGTTCAAGTGTATGTGGACGTACACCGCTCCAGCTAAGCAGCTTGTCCGGCCAGAAGCTGGCCTTATATTCACGCCAGAAGTCGTAACGAGCCGGCTTCTCGATGGTATGGTCTTCACCTTCGATATAATCCATAGCGAAGCAATAGGTGATGCCCTGCATGTCCATGGGATTGGCATCGCCGTCTAGTGCATGCGGCTCGCCGGTTTGCGCCTTGGACTCAGCACCCGTCACATATTCGACACCGGCCAAAGGCAATACATCGCCACACTCGGTAGCATCGATGAAGTAAGGAGCGGTCAGCTCGATAACTTCGCCCGTGTTAAGATTGCGCACAGAAGCAGACGTGACTTCGTCACCAACCGATTGAGCATCTACCAAGACGTGTCGGGTCAGAATGGTCAGTTGTCCGTTATGGATGAAAGGGGCAAGCATTTGTTGAATGACAGCTAGTGCCGTACGCGGTTCATGACACAACCGGCTCACGCCGCCGCCACCCGGATTAAGTTTCACATTCGCTCTAGCTTCAGGGGTAAGAGGGAAGTGGTCGCGGTAATAATCGCGAACACCCTCGCGGAACTGTCGGTAGCTGCGGGTTGAGCCGAATTGCTCGATCCATTGGTGTTCATCTGGAGGTACGGCTTGACTCGTCAATTGGCCACCGATCCAGTCGGTTTCCTCGGTCATGATGATGGATTTGCCACGCTTGGCAGCTGCAAGTGCGGCTGCACAGCCGCCGGTACCACCGCCGATGATGACTACGTCGGCTTGTCTGTTTCTATTCATGAGTGTTTCCCTCCGCTTTCATTAATGGGGTTAGCTATGCAGTGACATAGATACATCAATTGTAGCTACAGCCAGATAGCAATGTTAGGGATAACGATGACTTCTTTTGGTACTCTAATGCTTATTGCCTGGAACAGTCACATTCCAGTAAACGTTTCTTTTTGTATAATGGAACGAATCTCCGCTTTTGTCAATCATATTGGAGGTGATTTTTATTCCAGGGCTACAAGCGCAAGTGAGGCAACTTTTGGTTGTGGAAGCACCTACGTATAGTTCTCGTCAGGCTGTGTTAAGAATGGTAGAATATCAGCCATTGACGAACCGGTGGCTACCTGTAAACGAGACTTTAGCTGTGATCGGGAAGAATGGGATGACACGAGAGAAAAAGGAAGGCGATATGAAGACACCTATCGGCTTATTCCAGATGGGGACCGGTTTCGGCACACGCCCAGCACCAAGTCCCAGTTCATGGCCATATCGATTGGCGGGGCAAAATGATTATTGGGTGGACGATCCGTTATCGCCGGATTATAATCAGTGGGTATGCTATTCGGGTGATCCCCGAAGTCGGTGGCAGTCATTCGAACAATTGGCTATTCCGCCCTATACATATGCTGCGGTGATTCGGTACAATGACAGTCCTGTCGTTCCAGGCAAAGGAAGTGCGATCTTCTTTCATATCTGGAGTGGACCTGAATCGTATTCTGCTGGTTGTGTAACGGTCGCGGAAGAGGAAGTAGCGAAGGTGTTGAGGTGGATGGCACCTGAACAAATCCCTCTAATAGCGATTGGAACACCGACCGAGCTGCGGCAACTCGTACCGTATTTCAAATAATTAGACATCAAGGGAGGCAATACAATCATGCCAGATATGTTGGTCAAGCTATATGAATTACCTCAAGCAGCACCTGTACTGGATAAGTTAGCAACTGCAGGGATCGACATTCGACGCCCAATCGCACCAGAAAAGCACGTAGTCGTTCAATGGGTGCGTGAACATTTCAATGAAGGCTGGGCAAGTGAAACCGAAGTCGCCTTTACCAATCATCCGGTGTCTTGCTTCATCGCAATTGAGAAGGGCGAGATTGTCGGATTCGCTTGTTATGAAGCGACAACCAAAAATTATTTCGGCCCGACCGGTGTCGACGAAAGCATGCGCGGCAAAGGCGTGGGAACTGGTCTGCTCATCGCCTCCATGCACGGCTTGCGAGAGTTGGGTTATGGGTATGCCATTATCGGCGGCGCTGGTCCAGTCGAGTATTATAACAAGACAGTTGGCGCTACTCCGATTGAGAACTCGATTCCGGGCATTTACAAAGGCATGCTAAAAGGCAAAGCACAAAAGTAACTTATTACGACAGCAAGCGTCCTGCCCTATTCCGGCAGTGACGCTTTATTTGTTTTCATACATATAACGATTCAAATCATCTATAATGCCGAGCAGGTCTCCAAGTGCACAAGGCTGTCGCCATTCCACCAGCCGATATACTCATCGCAGACAGCAGAAATGTTTCTGCCGAGAATACGAACCCGCCTATGCCTATGATGATGGCGTCGAGTGCGAATAAGATGACTCCAATATTCATATGAGAGGTACGGCTGGAAACGAAATGAGCCAGCAGATCGGTACCACCAGTACTCAAATTATAACGCAGCATGATTCCGAAACCTGTACCAATAAACAGCCCTCCAATAATAGAGCTGACAGGAGGAGACAGCTCGAATATGTAAATGAAATGGTATTGGAACGGCTGAATCAAGTCGATGATTAGAGACGATATAAGAAGTCCCTGAAGACTGTTGTAAAATAACTTGCGGTATTGGAACCAGGATAAAGCAAATAAGGGAATGCTGCAAAGCATGCTCAATAGACCAACCTTAAGATCTGTTAAATAACTGAGCATCAACGCAATTCCGAGGATACCGCCGTCCAGCACTTGAAAAGGAACTAGGAAGAAGTCGATACCGATGGCGAGCAGAACACTGCCCAACACGATAGCCCCTATCTTCTGCAACATCAGCAATGCGATCATCTCCCTGTCCATTGGACATGTCTGATTGTATGATGGCATCGCGCCAATTATTCCCACTTGATCTCCGGGTATGAACTGGTAAGATGGCAACAGACACGACTTGTCGAACGAAGGAGAGAATAATACACAATGGAACCCTATCTGGAAGCGGGGGAAGCGATTGTCTTAGCGGACGGAATTCGCTACTTGGGGAGAAGCTATACGCTACGTGCTGCAATCAAGGAACAGTGGTTCATGAAAGCACAGCAAGACCAACCTTGGCGCATCGCCGTATACTGCGAAGTTCATCAATTCCGCCTCTATGTGAAAGTGAATGAAGAGTATTGCCTATGCCAGCCGATCCTGCATGAAGTGCTAGATCAAGCGCGAATACATAAAGAAATGCAACTATTCAGGCAACTTAAGGAACAGTGGAGAATGTTGAGATCGGGAAATAAACCGATGGATCATTTCCCAGGCAAGCGCAGCAATCGCTAAGAACCGTCAAATTATCACTAGTTTCGAACGAACTTGTTGTACATACTGTGGATTGTGCTACCTGCTGTCGAATGCACTAGCTATATAGCCCTAACACAGCTTGAGCTCGTTGGATGACTGCGTCCCGCAATTGTTCTGGATGAAGGACTCGTATGCATGAGCCTTGAGCTAATACGAATTCGCAAGCATAGGTCAATGTCTGGAAATCAACAACAACCGGAAGCCATCCGTTTGGATCGTCATAGGCTGGACCGGTTCGTTCGACCTGTAAATAGGTCGCTTGCTGAAGCTTATCGATACAGGATGATTCCACAAGTAGTTCCGCTTTATAAGAAGGTAAGTTTCGCTTCAGCTCTTGCTTGGATTGCTCCCAATAAGCGGCTAGATCGAAGTGTTCCGGTCGGATGGCCGGCTCGTCTGTAATGGATGCGCTCTGTACACGTGAAATCCGATACGACCGAATTTGCTCCTCTTCTGTCAAGGCGACCAAGTACCACACATGACCTTTGGCGACGAGGCCGAGTGGATGAACAACCCGTTCGGGCAGCGGATGTAGACGACTGTTATCACTCAACTTCTCATACGTGAATATGAGCTTCCGCTGCTCCCATACAGCAGTATGCACGATTTGCAAATAAGGAACTTGTTCGTCACGCTTATGCCAACCAGCACCGTCTACATGGAGTCGCTGCCTGGCATACTCGGCATTGTGCCGCATAGTGGGCGATAGTGCAACGGAAAGTTTCCTGTATGCCTCTTCTGAGGAGTGCTCCAAGCCCAGATCGGCAAGCAGGTGGGAGGGACTATTCAGGAACAAACTTCGGATCTCCGCCTGACTCAACCCATTCAACTTCATATGATAACCTTCCTGCAGCGACCAACCACCGCCTGTACCGCGTTCGGCATACACGGGAACACCCGAAGCGCTGAGCGCCTCCATATCCCGATGGATGGTCCGCTCTGATACTTCCAAGCGGTTAGCCAGCTCCTGTGCCGTCATCTTGCGATATACTTCCATAAGCATTAATAAGGATAACAATCGATCTGCACGCACGATTCCCGCTCCATTCGAATTGAATTATGTTCAGTGTACCATAGTAATATGACAATAGATGTCGTGTTTACCACTTATGCTGAATAGGGAAGGCAGGAACGACAACCATTCATTCAGGAGGCGTAAGTATGACGGCTAAATTGGCAGGAAAAGTCGCAGTCGTAGCAGGAGCTACGCGCGGTGCTGGGCGTGGGATTGCAACGATGTTAGGAGCAGAGGGAGCTACGGTCTATGTGACCGGGCGCAGTGTACGAGGTAATGTTGCCACAGAAGGCCGCACAGAAACGATCGAAGAAACGGCGGAGCTCGTCACTAGTTTGGGGGGAATTGGAATTCCGGTGCGGGTTGACCATACGGTGGAAGACGACGTTCGAGCCTTATTCGATCAAGTACGACGAGAGCAAAACGGACAGCTCGATGTTCTCGTCAATGATGTGTGGGGGGGCGACGCCTTAACGAATTGGGGACAACCATTCTGGGAGCATTCCTTGTCCAACGGTCTGTTGATGCAGAATCGGGCGGTTCAATCCCACATGATTACTAGCTATTACGGAGCGCCGCTTATGGTTGAACGTGGGCAGGGGCTTATTATCGAGATTACAGACGGTGACGACTACAACTATCGGGGGAATTTGTACTATAGCCTGGTCAAGATCTCCAATATTCATCTCGCCCAAGCGATGGCGGCCGATCTTCGCCCGCATAACGTAACCGCACTTGCTCTAACACCGGGCTTTCTGCGCTCTGAAGCGATGCTCGATCTTTTTGGAGTAACGGAGAGCAATTGGAGGGAAGGTGCTGCTAAGGACCCRCACTTCATCGCATCGGAGACGCCAATCTATGTCGGTAGAGCGGTTGCTGCGCTCGCTGCAGACCCCCATGTTGCGGAGAAATCAGGTCAAAGTCTTAGTACGTGGGGGTTGTCGGAGCACTACGATTATACCGATCAGGACGGAACCCGTCCTCATTGGGGCAACTACTATAAGAAACATGTGCTCGGGGAACAATAAGGGATTGTCGAAGATTGCAAACCAACCTGAAACTCTCCAATACCGAACAAAGGGCCAAGCAAAAAAGCAAGCGGGGCCGTTATCAGATAGACGTCCCATAAGCGAACGAGTTGATTGGAGGTAAATTGGATCATACGCATCTCCTTCCAACTGGCTTAAGTAAACGAAATATAATGATCAATCCAGCCAAACAGCGCGTTTATAGCAAGAAGAGGGACGGGCATGAAGTCAAACTTCATGTAAGCCGCATTACTGATCAGTAGTAAGATCCAATACACACTGAATACAATCCGGGTCTTGAGAGACGCGGATTTCAGCGATTTCCATTCGGCTAATCCGATTGCATAAACGCTTCTTGCGGCCCAACAATCACCATTTCATTCTGAGCCTCCTTACGGAACGGTGACTGTACTTCGTAATCGGGAATAAGCAAATAGTTGGTTGCTGGCTTTTCGTGTAGTATAGTGTGTACGTTTTGTTCGTGGAGCACTTTCTTGTCGATGATAGATTCGAAGTAAACGAGTGTGTAAACTATCCCGGAGCTTGTCATAATTCGTTGATACACAACATCCTCGCAATTCACGAGCCCGCTTCAAGCAAATAACGGTGCGAGAAGCTATACGAGGACAGAGTTTTAGGGTAGACTGTACTATTGGATGAAATTACATCCCATAAGAGGAGCCATGAAATGAATCGTACATTTAACGAATTAGGCATACACAGTGAACTAGTGGACGAGTTGCAACAAGAAGGCTTGTTTCAGCCAACTCCGGTACAGGAACGCGCTATCCCGATCGTATTGGCAGGTCACGATGTGATCGTACAAGCCCAGACAGGAACAGGCAAAACACTTGCCTTCGTCTTGCCCATTCTGCAGAAGATGGATCCAGATGCGCCATTTGTTCAGGCTCTTGTTGTTACACCGACGCGTGAACTCGCGATTCAAATAACGGGTGAGGTTAAGAAGTTGAAGGATGCTGTAGGTGCTACTGTTCTGGCCGCTTATGGTGGGCAAGATGTTACGGCACAAATCTATAAGCTGAAGGATGCTCCGAACATCGTGATCGGTACTCCAGGACGTTTGTTGGATCATTTGCGAAGAGGGACGGTAAGATTCGACCGATTGACCATGTTAGTGCTGGATGAAGCGGATCAGATGTTGCATATGGGCTTCCTGACAGAGGTAGAAGAGATCCTTTCACATACGCCGTCTGACCGCCAGACGATGTTGTTCTCGGCCACGATGCCAGATAACGTTAGACGGTTAGCCTCCCGTTACATGAATCGTCCTGAAGACATTCGGGTACAAGGAAAACGAATTACGGTGGAAGGCATTCGTCAGGTAGTCATCGAGACGTCTGATCGGGACAAGCAGCAAACGTTGCTAACGATGATCGAGCAGCATCGGCCTTATCTGGCAGTCGTATTCTGCCGTACAAAGATCCGTGCGAAGAAGCTAACGGAAGCGTTGCAAGCTCATGGTGTGAATGCGGATGAACTGCACGGCGACTTGTCGCAAGCGAAGCGCGAGCAGGTGATGAAGCGGTTCCGGGATGCGAAGCTGCAAATTCTGGTCGCCACGGATGTAGCTGCGCGCGGGCTCGACGTAGAAGGGGTTACGCATGTGTTCAATTATGATATCCCTCACGATGCCGAGAGTTATATTCATCGAATAGGTCGGACCGCACGGGCAGGTCAGAAAGGAACGGCATTCACCTTCGCGGCTCCGCGCGACAGCGCGTTTCTCGACGATATTGAACGCGAGATCGGCGGCAAGCTGGAGCGGCGGCGGACAGAGGGGCGAGGTGAGCACGACGGCGAGGCGCGACACGAGCGATCGAGAGACGCAGCGAAGAGCGCAATGAGGAACGCAGCTGAAGCGCGAGGGGCGGCGCGAGGCGAGAGTGGCCGCGGAGCGCAGAGAACCGGAGCGAGAGGCAAGGCGCAGGTGCGGGGTGAGGGCGTGCGCGGAACGCAGAGAAGCGTTGCGAGAGGCGCAGCGTCGACGAGGGCCGAAGGTGGGCGAGTAGAGCAGAGAGGCACAGCGCCAGCGTGGGGCGAAAACGGTCGCGGAGCGCAGAGAACCGGAGCGAGAGGCAAGGCGCAAATGCGGGGTGAGAGCGGTCGCGAAGCAGCGACAGGAGCAGCGCCAGCATGGAGCGAGAGCATTCGCGGAGCACAGAGAAGCGCAGCACCAGCGCGAGGCGAGAGCGGGCGTGGTGTGCAGAGAAGCGCAACGCCAGCGCGGGGTGAGGGCGGACGTGGAGCGCAGAGAAGTGCAGCGCCTGCGAGAGGCGAAAGCGGTCGCGGAGCACCAGCGAGCGGTCGCGCAGCGCAGCCGAATAGCGGCCAACAGCAGCGGGCAAGGAGCAATCGCGAGAAGGATGGGGGAGAGTGGTTCAACAACCAGCGTGAAGCCGGTAAACCACGTCGTAATGGACCATCCAAGAGAGGGAGGTAAGGCAGTGTGCTGAGACTGACCTCACAAGCAATAGCGCATTTGCTCGACGAGATCGAGCAAGCACAGTTGAATATCAACAGTATGGTGCTGCTTCAGGACGGGGCTGTGGCGGCCCAGTTCTGGCGTAAGCCCTATCGCGAGGGAATCCCTCAATTGTTGTTTTCACTCAGTAAGAGCTTCACCTCAATCGCAGCCGGCATCGCTTCTGACAACGGATACTTCGATTTGCAGGACAAAGTCATTTCTTTTTTCCCAGACAAGCTGCCGAAGTCCGTTTCCGCAAACTTGGCCCAAATGAGCATCCATCATCTACTCTCGATGAACACAGGTCATCACGATAACATATATGGCAAGGTGGCGAGTCAAACCGATTGGGTTCAAGCTTTCCTGGCCCAAGACGTTCAGGGAGAGCCTGGAAGCTGCTATCGGTACAGCACGCATGCTACATATATGGTGGCTGCGATCATCGAGAAAGTGACAGGCGAGAACCTAGTTGATTTCTTAATGCCGCGATTGTTCACACCATTGGGAATACCGCGTCCTACTTGGGAAACGTGTCCGTTGGGGATTACAGCTGGAGGGATGGGGCTGAGCATCTCGACCGAGGGGATTGCAGCATTCGGACAGATGTTAGCCGATCAGGGCGTATACAAGGGCCGAACAATCGTCTCGGAAGCTTATATCCGACAGGCAACAACCGAACAGAGCGACAATCGGCTGGAAGCCGATCCGGATAAGATCGATTCGGCGCAAGGATACGGCTATCAACTGTTCCTATGCAGGCGAGGCTGTTATATGGGGAATGGTGCGTTCGGACAATTGTGTTTTGTCGCGCCGGAACACCGATTAGTAATCGCAGCCACATCAAGCATGTCAACAATGAAGCAGCTTCAACGCTTCCTCGACTTGGTGTACAAGCATGTGTTAGACCCCGTGCAAGGGGGGCATTCCAACCAGATGACAGAAGAGGGACAACAATTACAACGACGTTTGGCTGAGATGACCTATCGGTTGCCATTGCCGCAACCTGTCCCCGCTTCCATTCCGGACATTAATCAGACCAGCTATGTGCTGGATAACAATCCACAACAGCTGAGCACAATTGGATTCACTACGAGCGTAACTCAGATACAGTTGCAGATGACACAATCAGGTCAGACACACAACCTTACATTTGATTACACGACAGCAACAATGGTGCAGCATATCTTTATTAAAGATTTAGCACATCACGAGCAGCAAGCCGTTACTTACGCGGTTTGGCGCGATGCGATAACGTTAGAATTGACATTATACTATATCGAAACCCCGTACGTGGTTACATATACGATTTCGTTCTTCGGATCGACTATTAAACTTCATTTTCATATCAATGTCTCGTTCATGCTGGAACCCTATACAGTGTCTGGTAGTAAGGTTACAGACTAGCAGTCGAGGACCGGGACTCCACTTTTGATAATGCGGTACATTCACGGAAAGCGAAATGGTTACAACCCTGACATACATTGAGATCGAGTTGGTTAAGAGCGAAATTAATCGCCTCACCCGTATGCCCGTAGAAATGCTCTGCTCCAATCAGCGTATATAAACCTGTTTTCTTGATTATTTCTAAAGGCTGTGGTTGGATTCCCGATATAAGAACCATTCCCCCGGACTTCACGAAGTGTTTTACCAATTTAGCCAGAATAGACTCGCCAGTTGTATCCATAAAGGGAACTTTTCCCATGCGCAGCAGTAACACTTTAGGCCTTAGCTGAGTCGTATCCAAGATGGATTTCTCAAACCTATTCGCCGCACCGAAAAAGAGGGGGCCCTCAATGGTGTATATACTGATCTGAGGACAATCATGGCCTTCGGTCACCATGTGTGCCTTCACTTTTTCATGTTTAGCAGTTGGATCGGGTAGTACTTTCGCTACCGTAAACCCGTCGCTAATTCGTTTCACAAACAAAATCACGGCCAAGATAAGTCCAATTTCAACTGCAGTAGTTAGATTGAAAAATACGGTAAGTAAAAATGTAAGGAGGAGTACAACGGAATCGCTCGTTTTGCTCTTCAGGATGTGTAAAAATTCTTTTCGTTCACTCATATTCCAAGCTACGAGCATCAGGATAGGAGCCATACTTGCAAGCGGGATCTCTGACGCATAGGGAGCAAACAAAATGAGCACAAACAAAACAACAATACCATGTATAATTCCGGACAAAGGTGAGAAGGCACCATTTTTGATGTTGGTTGCTGTCCTTGCAATGGCCCCAGTAGCCGGAATACCACCGAAGAGAGGTGTCACCATATTGGCGATGCCTTGACCAATCAGTTCACGATTGCTGTTATGACGACTCCCGGTCATGCCATCGGCAACAACAGCCGATAACAAGGATTCTATACTGCCCAACATGGCAATTAGAAAAGCAGGGCCAATTAATGTATTTATGCGCTCCCAAGTTATTTCCGGAATATGAAAATGGGGCAATGTACTTGGTATGGCTCCATAAGACGATCCAATCGTTGCTACGTCTCCACTAAAGAACACAGCCGCAACCACACTTGATATTATAAGCCCTACTAAGGAACCCGGTACCTTTGGTAGTACTCTCGGCGTAAGGAGGATAACAGCCAAACAAACCCCAGCAGTAAGGATATTATAGATATTCGTGGTTGACAGATGCATCACAATTTCCTTCATATTGGGCAGAAAATTTTCATGTCTCTCAATAGCGGTTAGACCCAAAAAGCTGGCAATTTGACCGCTAAAGATAATGACGGCGATTCCAGTGGTAAATCCAATGGTTACAGGACGAGGGATAAACCTGATCAACACACCAAGTTTAAATACCCCCATTAGAACTAGAATGATTCCAGCCAGAAATCCAGCAATTAATAAATTCTCGTAGCCATACTGAAAGACGATGGCGAAGAGGATCGGAATAAATGCGCCTGTTGGACCTCCAATCTGAAATTTTGAGCCTCCAAAAAATGAAACTAAAATACCAGCAACGATGGTTGTATAAATTCCATATTCGGGCTTGACTCCAACGGCAATAGCAAACGCCATTCCTAAGGGAATGGCGATAATACCAACTATTAGGCCTGAAATGAGATCTTTTCGAAATGCGGCTGCATGGTATCCATCGAATCTTCCCGTCCATTTCATCTCTATTACCTTCTTTTTTTCATATATTTGATTATTTGAATATATATGAAATGCTACTCCTGCGAACTTTCAATGTCAACCGCTAAAATTCAAGATGTTCCCCCAAATTGCATAAAACAAAATAAAAAAACAGGGTGATCCTTGGTCTTGCTCACGGATGCCCTTGTTTTAGCATTTATGACTCATTTCGGATGACCTCAAGCAGGGAAATGGCATCAACGAGATGATTATCAAATATTTGCTTCGTAACAGCCAACAATTCTTTAATCAACGGATCTCGTAATGAATAAATGACAGATGTTCCTTCTTTGATGCCGATAACTACATTTTTATTTCGTAATACCGACAATTGCTGAGAAACTGCCGAACCTTCGGAGCCCAAAATACTTTGTAGTTCATTTACGTTTTTATCTCCTTCACTTAAAACTTCAAGTATTCGAATTCTCATCGGATGAGCCAAAGCTTTATAAAAATCGGCTTTGAACTGTTGAATATTTGGGTTTTGATTCATCGCGTATACTCCTCGTATTGTCGTTTTCAAAACAGGAATCATATATAGAGGTACCACTAGAGCAAAGATTGTTATCTGGACGTAACTAAAGTATAATACCCAGTACATTCAAATTTTTGAATATTTGATTATATATACAATTTAGTGATAAGGAGTCGATGGCGAATGCCAGACTTTATAGCTACTGATCAATCCGACCCCAATTCACGTTCCTTTGACGAATCGGATTTGCAAATAAAAGAAATGAGCAGGCATTCCGTCATCAAGATTGGCGTTAATGCGCTGTATGATATCGGATCGGATTACATTTGTAAGATATGTATCTCCAATGGAGGCTCCTGCTGTAATGGTTGCCGGTACCTTGCCAATGGAATTGGATGTCAACAACGTAATACAAGTTGTACAGCTTGGCTATGCGGGTTTCTAAAGTACTTGTTGTATGAAACAGGACTCTTAAAGGAATGGAAAGATTTTTGGAGTCAAGTACCTGGACAAGATTATCGTGAGGATTTCACTCCAGCGTATTTTTTCGTAAATAAGTCATTATACCTTAAGGATATTCGGAATCTTAGTGAAGCGCTGGCTGCTGATCTGCAAGAGTTAGCGCAAACACACATTGAGATCGGATTTATCCTAACACTTCGGGAAAACATAGATGAAAATATTAATCGTTTGGATCATTGTGAGCATGATCCCAAAAAGCAAATCAAAATAATAAGGAACATTAAAATATTAACAAGACCTTTTCATCGGTTCCAAATCATGCTGCGTGATTATCGGAATGACTGCGAATGAATCGGTAGGTCCAGATGTTGTCTTAGAATTGCCTTGGCCTTGTCGGCATCCGCTAACTTCAATGCTTGCATGAACTGCTCATAAAATTGTGAGAGTTGCACTGGGTCTAATGCAAGCCTAACTGCTCCGGCAGCTTGACGAATGAACAACTCAGCCAGCTGGGACAAGGAATCATTGTGCAAGGCGCGTATGAGAGTGAGATGGAATTGGACATCCGCTTCTACTACGGCGACATCGACAGTACCTCGAATCACACTTACGGCTTGCGAAGATAGCTGCTTCAACTCCTCGAACGGCAACTCCACCTTGCGCAGCAACAGCTCATCAATCGAGGAGGCTTCCAACATATAGCGTATATGCAACAGCTCCTGACTGTTCGAAGCACTGCGGTTCGCCGCGAACGCCATTTGCTCGAGCAGGGGATTTAAGCTATGTGAGGAGATAAAGGCGCCTTCACCATGGCGCAGCTCCAGAATCCCGGAGCTCTCCAGGGAACGCAACGCTTCTCGCAGGATCGCCCGACTAACCTTCATATCCTGTGACAACTTCCGTTCGGCTGGCAGCTTTTCACCCGGTTGAATGTTATAATCAACAATATATTGTTTCAAGTTATCGACTACCAGTTTGCTGAGGGTGTATCGTTCTGCTTTCTCAATCGGTTTCATTAGATTCACAAGCTCCTATTATAACAACATTGGTCTGACCATCAAATCGTATTCCATTCCATGTCCAAAGTCAATAAATTAACGTTGACAAGGATTGTTGAAACATCCTATAGTTAAGAATAAGCGTATTATGGTCATACCAGCGCGTAGAGGGAGTTTAGTTATGGAAATACCGGAAAAAGTAAATTTATCTTCTGTTGTGAGCGAACGAATCCGAGGCTACATTCTCGAACATAACCTGAAGGCGGGTGACAAGCTGCCATCCGAGAAACAATTGATCGATTCGTTGGGGGTTAGTCGGACGGTCGTACGTGAGGCGTTGAAGTCGCTTGAGATGATCGGCATGATCCGTATCAAGACCGGTGATGGCATCTATGTAGACAGTCTGTCACTTAAGCCGATGCTCGACCAAGTTTCTTTCCGTTGGAAGAAGGACCCACAGAAAATGCGTGAGCTGTTCGCAACACGTAGCGTTCTGGAGTTAGGGGCCGTTGAGATGGCTATTGCGAATTACGATCTGGAATTGATCGAACAGATGGAAGTGTGGAATCGTGAGATGGACATCGCGATCCAACAAGGTCAGGTTCCGGTTGAGCAAGATTTGCAATTTCATCGGGCGTTATTCAAGGCAACTGGCAATGAGACGTTTTATGAGCTTAGCGAAATATTAACTGACTTCTTCACTAGCATAAGAGAACAGCATTTCGGCAAGCCGGAGGATCGGAAGCAGTCGCTCCAAGAACATCAACTCATCGTACAGTTCATTCGGGAGAAGGATGTACAGCAAGCAAGAAGAGAAATGGAATTGCATTTGAATCCAATTAAACAATATTTAAGCAAGCGATGAATAGGGAGAAGAGCACAATTTCTCTTGTTCATTATGGTCAGACCATACTATACATGGGGAGGGTGAAATGATGGATGCACAATGCAGTTTGTGTGAGAAAATAGTAGCGAATGTAGCGGAAAACGGCCATTATAGTTGTCCTTCATGCGGCGGCAGCTTGATGCTTCTGTACGATGTGAAGTCGGGTCCAATTAAAGATGAGTCGCAGCAAGGAATGTGGAAGTATAGTCGCTTACTCCCGCCGATAGAGGATTCACACAAGCTCTATCTTGGGGAGGGTTCTACACCGCTGGTCAAGAGCCGTAGAATTGCACAGAAGCTCAATATCGGAGAGCTGTACTTCAAGTTGGAGGGTGGTAATCCTACTGGTTCATACAAAGACCGTATTGCTGCGATCGGAGTGTCCTGGGCGCTAGCCAACGGACGAAAGGCATGCATTGGGACCACTTCTGGTAATGCAGGTGCAGCGGTAGCTGCCTATGCTGCCGTTGCCGGTATCCCCTATCATCTCTTCGTGCTGGAGCATATGGCGGAGGCCAAGCTCGCTCAAGTGTTGGCCCACAATGCCTTGGTACGTAAGGTAAAAGGGTTCGGCACATATCCGGAGGTCGGGGACCGCGTATTCAGACGCATCTTCGAAGCGGCTAAGGAGCATGACTGGGAAGTGACGGTAACCGCGTTTCAGTACAACCCGTATGCGATGGAAGGTGTAAAGACGATCTCGTTCGAGCTTGCTGAGCAGCTTGCTGAGCTTCCGACGAGTATATATGCTCCTGCAGGTGGCGCTGGATTGTATGTAGGTACCTGGAAAGGTTTTCATGAACTCTATGAGCTCGGTGCTATTAAGAGCAAACCGCAAATCGTCGCCGTCCAATCGGAAGGATGCTCGAATATTGTCAGAGCTTACCGCAATGGAGACCGACTTCCAGCACCAGGAGCCTCAACATCGCAAATATCCGGACTGCAAGTACCAAACCCGCCTGATGGAACAACCGCATTGGCTATTATGGCTAGGGGAGACGGTTCAGCTATATCGGTGGAAGATCCGGAAATATGGCAGGCTCAGGCCATGCTGGCAGAAGAAGAAGGAATATTCTGCGAACCTGCTGCTGCTGCATCATTGGCTGGCCTCATCCGGGCAAGCCGGGAGCAGGGCGGGTTACCTCACGAGCGAGCTGTCTGCATCATTAGCGGCGTTGGCTTCAAGGACGGCAAGCGGCTCATGGATATGGTCTCACACAAAGTAGTTCCCATGCTGGATGCAGATGAATTGGACGTCTAATTTTACGATACTCGAATGAGGAGAGGGTGTTAGTAATGAGTACTGTACGCATAGGAATCATTGGTCTAGGCAGATTCGCACTCGCGCATGCCCGTATATGGGCACAACTCGATCATGTGGAGGTAGTCGCAATATGCGATCGCAACCCGGATACGTTCTCAGCGTTCCTGGCGTTGTTTCCCGGTGTTACCTGCTACACGGACTGGAAAGAGATGATCGACCTTGAGACATTGGACGCCGTCGATGTATTGACACCCGAGCATCTGCATGTCGATCCCGTACTATACGCCATGAAGGCTGGAGCACACGTATTCGTTGAGAAGCCGCTCGCTTCAACGCCGGAAGAGGCGGAGAAGCTGCTGCTCGCCTCGGAAGAGCATGGCAAAATACTTATGACTGGTCATGTATTGCGATTCGACGCTCGCTTCGCAGCAGCCAAGGAGCGTGTGAAGCAAGGGCAGACTGGGAAGATTCGGTCGATCTATGCCAAGCGCAACAATGGAAAGGCTTTCTTCTCGATCTACAATCGCATTTCACCCGTATTCATTCTTGGTATTCACGATA
The DNA here is from genome assembly GCF_056401635.1 of Paenibacillus sp. P4_E11. Taxonomy (NCBI): domain Bacteria; kingdom Bacillati; phylum Bacillota; class Bacilli; order Caryophanales; family Paenibacillaceae; genus Paenibacillus; species Paenibacillus sp. P4_E11. Next base: position 17,839 of record NZ_JBFUIX010000081.1, read on the forward strand.
TCGATATGATGCATTGGATCATGGAAGATGAAGTAGTTGAAGTGTATGCAAGACGCACTTCCTCAGGCCACACAACAGAAGATATGATCTGGTCGATGCTGACTTTCCGCAACGGAGGTGTCGGTATATTGGAGAACAATTGGTTGCTGCCGAGCGGAGCTTCAGCATTCATGGACGTGCGTATGGAAATCACGGGTGACGAAGGCAGCATCATCGTCAGAGATCCGGAAAATGGCTTGGACTGGATCGGAGGGGCGTCGACTGAAAGCTCCTCCTTCCTGAACGGATTTGAGGTGCATGGCAAGATAGGCGGACCGCTCGCGATGGAGCTGGAGCATTTTATCGACTGTGTGAGAACCGGTCAACATTCAACGATTCTGCGTCCGGCCGATGCTTGGAAGGCCGTACAGGTTGCCTCCGCGATATGCGAATCTGCTGCAACTGGGAAACCAGTTCGACTTCTCCCGTTAGGTAACGGTGAATGAAACTGACGGACCATGTGTACGTAATCGGCGGGGGGAGCCTCGGTTACGGGATCAGCAGTGACTACGATTGTAACGTGTATGCATTCGATAGCGGTGAGGAAGTTATCTTGATCGATGCAGGTTCCGGTATTGAACCCGAGCTGCTGTTGAAGAGACTGGACGAGGACGGAATTCCTCGAAATAAAGTGACCAAGCTGCTTCTGACACATGCACATGCCGATCACTCCGGTGGTTCTGCCTACTGGAAGGAGCATTTGAACGTGGCTGTTATCGCCCCGGAGAGGACAGCAGAGATGGTAGAGACCGGTGACGAAATCCGAACATCACTGGTAGAGGCGAGACGTAGTGGTACGTATCCTGCCTGGTATCGGCTGCAAGCGTGTCCGGTAAATAAGCAACTGAGAGTTGGCGATATCATCCATACGGGAGGCTTCACTTTGCAAGCCGTCCAAGCCCCGGGGCACAGCTTCGACATGTTCTGTTACTACTGCCCCGAACTGCAAGCATTGTTCGCCGCAGACGCGGTGTTCGCAGACGACGGCAAGCTGGCCGTTCTCCGTACACCAGATTTCTCAATGATCGACTATCGGTCGACTATCGCAACACTAGCTAATCTGGATGTCGAGCAATTGTTTCCAGGACATGGTGAGGCGCTCACTGTTAATGGGAGAGCACCTATTATAAAGGCACATCACAGATTTGAGTCGAACATACCGCCGCTCAGCATTGTATGAATCTAACGATTCACAATCGAAGGAGGAAACTTTCATCATGGTACAACATTTACAATTAGCTGACTTTGATCTTAAATCCGGCCCAAGAGGCACGAAACAAAGCTTCACATTGAAGACAGATATCGGACTCGAATCAATGCTGGAATTTCCGGTCCTGCGCATACATGGGGCGCGTGAAGGGAAGACATTGCTAATTCTCGCTAGTGTGCATGGCGATGAATTCGAAGGGGTAGAGACTGTTCTCAAGCTATATCGTGATCTTCAACCCGAACAGCTGGCTGGAACCGTGATCATGCTTCCGCTTGCGAATCCACTTGCCTTCGCAGGGGAAAGTCGCACCTCGCCAGAGGATGGGATCAATATGGCACGTGTGTTTCCAGGCAAATCCGATGGCTCTCCGACTGAGCGGATCGCCTACTATCTGCACAACCAATTCATTGCCGAAGCCGACTTTTTGCTCGATCTGCATAGTGGAGGCACACATTATTCAGTATCGACACTTGTCGGCTACTACGAGAACGAGCAGACCGAGATTGGACGTCGCAGCCGGGCTGCAGCCGAGATATTCGGCGCTGAGCTGCTCTGGGCGCATGCCGAGATTGCACCTGGACGCAGCGTCTCGTCGGCCTTAGCCCTGGGCGTACCATGGCTGTACACGGAAGCATGGGGCGGCAAGCGGATTCGCTGGGAAGATGGCGAGCTGTACTACCAGGGATCTATTCGTCTCATGCAACACTTGGGCATAATGGCTGTTGATCCTCAGACCGGCGATGCACAACCTCGAGCAATAACACGTATTTACGGAGATGGGAACTTCGATGGTTCGGAGACGGCCGGACATGACGGGTTTTTCATTTCAGAGGTTCAACTGGGGGAGCGTCTCTCGTCTGGTCAGCACATCGGCTCGATCTATTCGTTGAACGGTATAGAGCTTGATCAAGTTCGAGCATCAAGGGCTGGGACCATCGTCATGTTGAAGGGAACCCCGACGGTGCGTGCAGGCGACCCCTTGTACTTGATTGCCGAATTGGAGTAACATTCAAGGGAGCAGTCATTTGTTGGATGTTCGAGAGTGGGGAGAAGAAATGCAGGACATACGCGTCATATTGTTCGATCTAGACGATACGTTGATCCGGTTCGACGATTATTGGGAAGCGAGCTTGATGGAGACATTCCGCCAGCATTCGGCTACCCGTGAGATCGCTGCGGACCGACTATTCGAGCAGTTCTGGGAACAGAATACCCACTTCGAGCGACAGTATCTGAATCAGCGTATTTCACTACGGCAGTTTCGAAACTTCCGGTTAATGGAAGCTTTAGCGCGGTTCGGACAACGTATGGAAGAGACTATCGCGGATGAGTTCAATGAGCTGCACCGAACGATCAGCAAGTCGTATATGAAGGCCGATCCAGATGTGACGTTACTGTTGGAGCAATTATCGTCGGTATATGCGTTGGGAATCGTAACGAACGGCACAGTCAGCTGGCAAATGGATAAGATTACAGCGATGGGAATCGGACGATTGTTCTCTGATGAAGCGGTGATCATTTCGGAACAAGTAGGCGTGGAGAAACCAACAGCAGAAATCTATACAAATGCGATGGAAGTATTCCAGACGGCTCCCGAACATGTCGTCTTCGTCGGGGATTCCTGGCAAAACGATGTAGAAGGCCCCGGTAAGCTTGGAATCCGTTCGATCTGGTTGAACCCAAAGGCAGATTCTATCCCGGATTCGGACTACCCTTATCTGCTAGGCACGGTATCTCGACTAACCGACATCCGGACCTTATTGTTGCCGACTCACACCGTCAACTAATGAATCGACAACTGCAAATATTGGTTGAGAAAGACGCTTGTCGCGGGTGACAGGCGTCTATTCGTCTGGTAGGTGATGCCGATACGTCGCGGCGGAATAGCATCCGTCAGCTTGACTTCGAGAAGTGTACCACGATCCAACTCCTCTTGTACGAACTGTCGAGTGACGAACGAGATGCCAAAGCCTGCCTTGGCGAATGCAATGAGCAGATCAACACTAGCGAGCTCGATCTCCGGCTCGATCACAACACCAAGTGAGGCGGCTACATCTTGAATGAATCGGCGGGAGCTGCTGTTCTTCGAGAACAAGATGAGGGGATAGTGAACTAGGCTCGCGAGCGGAAGTGGTGACTTCGTCAGCTCGGCGTAACGCGGACCCGTCACGAAACAATCTTGCACCTGAATGGCCTCAATAACCGACAAGGATGGCTCATCTAGCGGAAGTCGGACGATACCGAAGTCGATGCGACCTTCCTTCACATGCCTAACGATCTCAGGGGTTGTACCGTGAACGAGATCCAGACGGATTTGGGGATAATCGCTGCAAAATCGGCTGAGTGCCGGGAGTAAATAATGCTTGCACAAAGAGTCGCTGCCTCCTAAACGAAGTTCCCCACGGATCAGATTGTTCAACTCTGCGATATGCCGCTCTCCGGATTCCAACATATTAAACGCTTGCTCGACTTGGGCGAACAAGAGCTCGCCCTCCTCTGATAATCGGACCCCTCTTGCACCACGGTGAAACAAGGTCACGGCAAGCTCGTTCTCCAATTGCTTAATGGCATGGCTCACACTGGGTTGCGTGATGAACAGCCGTTCTGCCGCCCGTGACAAATTCAATTCCTTGGCTGTCCAGTAGAACACCCGATAAAGCTCGAGATTAGCGATCATGATATAGCTCCTGTCTATATCTATTATGTGGAATATCGATTTCATGTATAGCTATACATCCCATTATAATCGATTACAAGCAGATGAAAAGCTAGTATTCGAGGAGGATGCTGTCATGACACTTATTCAAGAGCGACAAGAAAAGTTCGAGCTGGACCGGTTAGCTGTCACTACAATCCGGACGCTGGCGATCGATGCGGTCGATCAAGCCAATTCCGGACACCCCGGCATGCCGATGGGGGCGGCGCCGATGGCATATGCCTTATGGAGCCGTCACATGCGGCATAATCCGGCTAATCCGCAGTGGATCAATCGGGATCGCTTCGTATTGTCCGCAGGACACGGCTCCATGCTGCTATATAGCTTGCTCCATCTGTTCGGTTATAACGTTCCGTTGCATGAATTGAAGAACTTCCGGCAATGGGGGAGCCTGACCCCTGGTCATCCGGAATATGGACATACGCCAGGCGTAGACGCCACTACAGGTCCACTCGGCCAGGGAATAGGGATGGCAATAGGGATGGCGCTTGCAGAAGCACATCTTGCTGCCGTGTATAACAGAGTGGACTTCCCAGTTATCGATCATTACACATATGTCTTGTGTGGAGATGGCGATCTGATGGAAGGAGTCACAGGGGAAGCGGCATCACTGGCCGGGCATATGGGGCTGGGGAAATTAATCGTCCTCTACGATTCCAACGACATTTCACTCGATGGCGATCTAGGGCTGTCGTTCTCTGAAAATGTACAGAAACGATTCGATTCGTACAACTGGCACGTCCAGCGAGTGGAGGACGGCAATGACTTGGAAGCCATCGACCAAGCAATCTATTCTGCGCAGGCAGACCCACGTCCCTCACTTATCGAGGTCAAAACCACCATCGGGTACGGCAGCCCCAATAAGAGCGGCAAAGCAGGTGAGCACGGTTCACACGGCGTACCGCTAGGCAGCGAAGAGACGCTGCTGACCAAACAAGCATATGGCTGGCCGACTGAGCCGAATTTCTATATTCCGCAAGAGGTTGAACAACATTTCGCGGCTTTGCGCATGCAGGGGATTGCAGTGGAACAGGCGTGGCACGAGCTATTCGCTACGTATGAGTCAGCTCATCCGGCATTAGCCGAATCGTTCTCGCAGATGACTTCCGGTCTGCTACCCGATGGATGGGGAAGCGAGTTGCCGGTATACAAGCCGGAAGAAAAACCTCTTGCCACACGAGTCGCGTCGGAACGAGCCTTGAATGCTATAGCTCGGCGTGTTCCGACGTTGATCGGCGGTTCTGCGGATCTGGAATCGTCGACCAAGACGCGAATCCACAGCTCCGATCAACTCACAAAGTCACATTACAGCGGGCGTAACATTTTCTTCGGTGTACGGGAATTCGGCATGGGTGCGGCCTTGAACGGGCTGCTACTGCACGGAGGAATACGAGCTTATGGCGGGACATTCTTCGTCTTCTCCGATTATATGCGCCCAGCTGTTCGACTCGCTGCGATCATGAAGTTGCCGGTCGTCTACGTGTTCACTCACGACAGCATCGCGGTCGGTGAGGACGGCCCGACCCACGAGCCAGTCGAGCAGCTGGCGGCGCTACGCTGCATCCCTGGTATGACCGTACTCCGTCCAGCGGACGCGAACGAAACGAGCCATGCGTGGAAATACGCGATGGAGCAAACCGCCGGCCCGTGCGCGCTCGTTCTGACCAGGCAGCCGCTACCGGTGCTGCCTGGCACAGCGGAGCTTGCTCCGCCAGGGGTGCCCTGCGGCGCGTACGTCCTGGCGGACGCGCCGAACGAGTCCGACCCTGTGGCGATCATCATCGCCACAGGGTCGGAGGTACAGCTTGCGCTCGGCGCGCAGCAGCGGCTGGCCGAGCAGGGGCTTGGCGTGCGCGTAGTCAGCATGCCGAGCTGGGAGCTATTCAACAAGCAGCCGCAAACGTACAAGGATGCCGTTCTATTGCCGCATGTGAAGAAGCGGCTGGCGGTGGAGATGGGTTCCCCGCAAGGCTGGCATCCATATGTAGGGGATGAGGGAGCCGTCATGGGGATTGAGCGATTCGGCGCCTCGGCTCCAGCCTCTATACTCCTGCCGGAGTACGGATTCACGACCCAGCATGTCGTCAAACGAGTTCTATCGTTAATCGCGCGGAGCGATTGAGACCGATACATTCAACGGTTCAGCTTCATAAGCTCGAAGAAGGGGCAACAGGTCATCCTTATCTGTCAGCCGGTGGTCCAGCCATCGGCTGATTGCCGTTTCGTCGAGAATAGCTGGCATACGCTCATAATAATTCGAGACGACCCGATTGGAAGAGGTCGTAAGTACGGTGCAGGCCCGGTATTCCGTACCATCGGGAAAGTCCCATACATCATACAATCCGGCGATGCCGAACACCCTCTGACCTGGAAGCTTGAACTCAACGGTCTTCTTCACCTTGCCGTCCTGCAGCTCCCCATAAAAGCCGTCGCTTGGAATGACGCAGCGGCATTTGGTGAAATTGCGCTTGTAGCCTCGCTTCTCATGAATCGTCTCACTTGCGGCGTTAATCGAATCTTTGGCCCAGAACGGGAAGATTCCCCAAGTATACATATCCAGACACTTCTCACCCTTGTTGGCGAACATGACAGGGATGGGCTGACTGGCTTGCAAATCCCCCTTGGAGTAACCCAGCAGCACTTTATCAATCGAGAACTGGTCAGCCACTTCCTGTGAATCGGCACTTAACGAGATACGAGTGAACATAAGCGCAGGCACCTTCTTTTTTTAATTCACAGTATCTTCTGTTTCGCCCATAATATGCATACACCTTGAATCCAACCTAACGGTAAGGTATGATCATCCTTGATAACCGCAGGACGAACAGGAGTGCATGAAATATGATTACCAGAACCGTTACTCACTCGGAGGGCGGTAAACGTCTTCATCGGTACATAAGAAGTTTGCTGCCCAACATCCCGCTCGGACAAGTGTACAAGATGATCGATCAAGGTCAGGTGCGGGTGAACGGCAAGCGCAAGAAGCAAGACTATGAGATCGTCTCGGGCGACGAGTTGACTCTGTATATGGAAGAGGAAGCGTTCAAGCAAGGAAGCGGCGGTCCAGAAAAGAAGACCAAATATGCAGGGATCAACACACAAATTGAGGTCATTCATGAGGATGACGAGCTGCTCGTCGTGAACAAACCGGTTGGACTGCTGACCCATCCCGATCAGACAGAGCAACGAGATACACTGATCACGAGAGTCCACGCCTACTTGTATAAGCGGGGCGAGCTGGACAGCCCATTATTCCAGCCCGCTACAGCGAACCGATTGGACCGGAATACGAGCGGACTTGTCCTGATCGGCAAAACAGCAGGTATGCTGCATCAGCTCAACCAATGGATTCAGAAGCGTGAAATGGAGAAGTATTACCTGACGATTGTGGAAGGAACATTATCCGGTGGTGCCACGATTTCAGGGACTCTTCTACGGGACACGCAGAGTAATGTCACAAAGGTCGTGGATCCTACAGCAGACAACAAGGAGAAGGAAGGAGAGAAAGAAGCGGTGACTAAGTACCGTTCGCTTGGCAACGGGAACGGATATTCCTTGGCTGAGATTGAACTGATCAGCGGACGAACGCACCAGATTCGGACACACTTCCAGAGCATCGGGCACTCGTTGTTAGGCGACATCAAGTATGGCGGTAAGGCAGTTGCAGGTGTGAATCACCAGTTGCTGCATGCCTGGAAGATCGTCATGACGGATGGGCGAACGTTCACTGCTCCGCTGCCCCAGCAATTCCAAAGTATGCTGAAGCAGAAGGGGATTTTGTATTGACCGTTCACCTTTATTTCCTCTCCGGTGTCGCAACCTCAGCGAACTTCATGAACCCTTTACGCGATGAGATGGTGTCCCGTCTCCAGACTGCGGGGATAGCGACCACCACGCATATGCTGCTTCCCTACGGGGACTGGGGTCGGCCTGTATGGAGACAGATACATGAAGCCGGGCAAGATCTAATCCGACGCGTCTCCAGCCGGCAGCTAACATTACGTGCGCGCGAGAGTGCAGCTGTCATACGTGACACATACTCGGGAGGACCGCTTATTCTGATCGGTCACAGTGCCGGAGGAATCGCTGCCTCGCTAGCTACCCAATTGCTACAAGCTGAGGGGATCACTGTTTCGCGTATCGTGCAGATCGGGTCACCGAAGTTCGCACTAAGTCCACAGCTCGAACCGCTTGTCGCCTATATGTATGCTGTGAATCTCAAGGGACGGACAACAGATCCGATTGTACGATTAGGTTCTTGGGGCGGATGGGAGAGGAGAGGGGGCGTGCCGATATGGAATCCGAAGCGTTTCGCGCCTGCGAACATTCGAGCCCTTCCTCTGATTGGAGGTCATGCGGATTATTTCCGTGATAGAGAACCGTTCTGCAATGTGAAAGGAATGACGAATCTAGCAATCACGTCTGATGCTATCGAGGAATACTTAACCCCATTAATTAATGTATTGAGGAGGATATAAGCATGCAAGTGAAGATCACAGAAGCGACAATGACCCACAGCAAGGCAGACGGATATCTCGGACGGGTGGCATTCCAGGTCGAATCACATCCGAAGGCCTATGAGCTGACACTCCAGAGCAAGAGCGGCAAAGACTGGAGCTATGCCTTGAACTTTCTAGCCGAGCCGGGCAGCGAGGAAGAGATCGAAGCCGTAGAGGCTGCGATTGAGGAAGACGATGAATTGTTCGATCAACTTGTTGATGCAGCGAAGAATAGTTTATAGCATTAAATATCGCAACATCACAACGAAGCAACCGGAAGGAATCGTTCAATCATACGATTTCCGGTTGCTTCGTCTGTTGCTTCGAGCTATTTCGGCGCTATCACGAGCAAGCTCCTGATATGTTCAATCGGATAAACGAGCTTGGTCGAATCCGTTGTTATTAGTTCAACAACAGGCGATTGGACTTTCGATAAGATCCCGCACTTATCAGGGCTAATCCCTAAGTCGAACGTAACATACTTGCCTCGAGCTGCATGCAGAAGTTCCTCGAACGTCTGGATTGGGGGTGTTGCTGTCTTCATCCCAGACACCGTGGATGGGGGCAACAAGCTCAAATGTTCGCCGTCCAGCGGGCTGATCCACTTCCAATGGGCGTAGGGAATACTTAGCTTACCGTGAATCAACGACTGGAACTGGAAATAGTCCGTACACAACTGTGTAATTGTCCCTTGCAGCAGGAGCGATTTATCAAGACGGACCTCGACATATAAGCCAATCGCTTTTTGCAGCACGTAATCCAATGTAAGCTTGCCCGTCTTCTCAGCGGAAGCGCGTGAGCTCGCAAAATTTGATTTTTTAATCGTTTCCTGAACCGATTGAATATGGGTCAAGGGGACATACATGTATTTATTGTTATCATATAAGACAATCACTTCCTGACCGACTTCGATCAACAAAGCATCACGTTTCCCACAACCCGATAATTCGAACATTATTTCTTTATCTAGATAGTTTTTCAATATCGACATGGATAACCTCCTTCACTCTCTGCTTCGCTCCACACAGATTACTAGTCTACTGCTTAATAAATCCAATTTACCCAGAAAGCCAAGCAGGTCAATGTGAACAGAAGGGTTGGCGGAATCACAATAATCGTAATCTTCACGTAATCTTTCCAACTGATCTTAACCTTGTGCTGCCTCAAGATTCCCATCCACAGCAAGGAAGCCAGTGTACCGACCGGCAGAAGCAAGGAACCGATGT
>NZ_JBFUIX010000082.1:0-26797 GCF_056401635.1 Paenibacillus sp. P4_E11
TGCTTGGATCGATGGCAAGGCCGCTCAACAGGCGGGTGTGTCTTTCATCGAGTATCGTTCCAAGGTGGAAGAGTTCCAGAAGCGAGGCATCCTGACTCTGGGCAGATTGGATGCGATTGAACAATTAATTGGATATTTGTAATAAATAACGGAATCCGCAGAACATTCATGTTATTGGTGGACTTATTGTGGGTAGTTGGTATATAGTAAGGAGAGGGAATAAATAATCCTTTACGCGAAAGACCCGCTAACATACGGCTGGGGCTTTTTTATTTTGTCAAGGTCATTGGGGCGTTTTTAACACGAGATCGAAAAATGGAAGAGGGATGCACATGTATTATTCTCGAAAAAGATCGCTTGAAGATGTACCGGAGGAAATAACTGCGATCTGGGCTTGTTCGGATGAGAATTGCAAGGGCTGGATGCGAGATAATTTCGCTTTTTCCATCGTTCCTAAATGTTCCCAATGTCAATCCGAGATGGTCAAAAGCGAGCGAATGCTGGCTGCGGTCGTGAACACAAGTCCTAACCAGCTCAAACGATAAAAGTATTAGATGAAATCTCCCTAATTTGCATAACAAAAGCGACCTCGACAGGTCGCTTTTTTAACGATTCAGAATGATTAACTTCGCTGATTGTTCATCGTCTCGGCAAACGCACGGCGTCAAAGGACGCCGTTAGACGTTTATCCTTGCGTACACAATTATCGGATAACGCCGCAAGCGATGCGATCACCGGAATTGCCAGCAGGATCGGTTTTCATATCATCAGCTTTATCGTGGATCACCAAGGCTGTGCCGCCTTCCTTCAGCAGCGAGTTCGGTTTGCCTTTCTCCAACGTGACGAGAGGATCGAAAAACTCCGCTTTTCCCGTTCCGTCTGCAGCGATAATCAGGTTTGGTAAGTCACCTGCGTGATAGCCATTTACATTGTTGAACCCATGCTGCTTTCCTCCAGGATTCAAGTGGCTGCCAGCCGTTGTGAACTTAGGCGCTTCGCATTTGCCGGTCTCATGAAAGTGAATACCATGGGTGCCGGGTGTAAGGTTGGCAACTTCCACATTAATTTGTACCCCGTGGATCAATGGTGTCAAGCGGGCTGTCCCTGTTTTGGAACCGGCAGCATTGATAATGTCGATGGATACTTCTTGGCCTGCTGGTGTTTCTGCTAACGATGTGGTTGTTGCTTTGGCACGGCCGCAGCCTGTCAGCGCAGACGATAGCGCTAATATGATCACCGCGCCAATGACTATTTGTTTCATGAATGTACCTCCTTGTTGAACATTTTCTGCTCTATTATTTACATAGAGCGGATATTCTAACCAGGATACTACATTATTCTCCGCCTAGTATCTCCAACAAACCAACCGGAAGGGTGAACTTCTGGTTATTAATGTTAATGCTTCTCAGCTCACCCTCGAGATCCTCTTGCTGTAAATCTTTTATAGTTTGAACCTCGTGCATCAATCGCTCCATTTGATGATCCAACGCATTAGCCGTGGCAGCTGCTTCCTTAATTTCTTCGAGCAGTCGCTGAGGTACGGATTTATTGTATTTGTAAAAGATTTTATGTTCCAGGCTTGCCCAAAAATCCATGGCTATTGTGCGGATTTGAATTTCCACACATACAGATTCGACCCGATCGGACAAGAATACGGGGACTTCAATTAATAAATGCAGGCTTTTATAACCATTTGGCTTGGGATGCTTGATGTAATCCTTTACTTGAAGGATCTTCAAATCACTTTGGTTCTGTAGCATCTCACTAACTCGATAAATATCGGATAGGAAGGAGCAGATGATTCGTAAGCCTGCGATATCTTGGACAAACTCCGGGATGGACTCGAACGAGAAATTTCCGGTTTTCCGATGCAGCTTTCTCATAATGCTCTCAGGGGTTTTCAATCGCGCATTGGTATGCTCAATCGGACTGTAATCGTGAAGGGACTGGAACTCTTCCTTTAAAATCTCGATTTTCGTCTCCATTTCATCCAAAGCAAATTTATACTTTAGCATGAAGCGGGTCAATTGTTTACGTATCTGTTTTAATTGATCAAGTTGTTGAGTGTTCATTTGAATTTCCTTTCTGGTTGGCAAACTCCACGACATTGTAGGATTGTATGTGATACTTGTTATTATACATAATATTGTTCCGCAAAAAAAACCGCTCAGCCCAAGGCTCAGCGGGTAATTGTTTTTGGTACCCGCTTGCGCAGGTACCTCATGGGAGAGGAGAAACCGGACGAAGAGCTTATGGGGAAACGTAAGTCTTCTCCGCGGTTGTCTACGACACTTTCATGTCGATAGCTTCATTTTGGACGCAAGCGCAGTAATTTATACATAGGGTTGTAAAAATTTTGTGATCCATTTCGAGAATGTGATACTATAGCAGCAGGAATGAGCAATCAAGAGCGAGGGATTAAAGCGTGAGAGTCATATCAGGCACAGCCAAAGGCAGAACACTCAAGGCGGTTCCAGGTACGGGGACGCGGCCGACGACGGACAAAGTGAAAGAAGCCATCTTCAGCATGATTGGCCCTTACTTCGAGGGAGGCGTCGTGTTAGATTTGTTCGCAGGCACGGGCGGCCTCGGAATTGAAGCGTTAAGCCGGGGGATGGAACGGGCCGTATTCGTAGACGGAGATAAGCGGAGTATTGAGATCATTGAGCATAATCTGAATGTGACTCGCCTGGACAGTCAGGCAGAAGTATACCGCAATGATGCGCTCCGGGCACTGAAAGCGATGGGCAAACGGGGGATTCGCTTCCGCCTCGTCTTTCTGGACCCTCCATATAAGCTGAGAACGATCGAATCGCTAGTGACTACGATGCAGGAGTTGAACCTCGTGGAGCGTGATGTTTCGATTGTCGTAGAGCATGAAAGCACATACGATTGCGCTGATCGGATTGGGCAGGCGGTTCTCATAAGAAGGGTTCAATACGGGGATACGTTCGTTTCAATCTATACGCTAGAAGAGGAATCGAGTACAGAAGGAGAGGATGTCAATGAGTCAGCTCAAGCATGACTATACGATTGCGGTGTGCCCCGGAAGCTTCGATCCGGTTACGAATGGGCATCTGGACATTATTAGCCGGGCGGCCGACATATTCGACAAAGTGATCGTTGCGGTAGCCAGCAATAGCCAGAAGCAACCCTTGTTCTCCGCCGCAGAACGCAAGCAGCTGTTGACTAATGTGACGAACCATCTGCCTAATGTGGAGATTGACAGCATATCCGACGATCTCTTGATTACTTATGCGACGAACAAGAAAGCGAATGTAATTGTAAAAGGGCTTCGAGCTGTATCCGACTTCGAGTATGAGATGCAAATGGCTGCCATCAATCATAAGCTGAACGAGAAGATCGAGACGTTCTTCATGATGACGAATCCGAAATTTTCCTATTTAAGCTCCAGTATCGTGAAGGAAATTGCGAAGTACAACGGACCTGTGACCGACTTGGTACCTGACGCGGTGGCAGAAGCATTATTGGAAAAATTTACCAAAGACAATAAGTAGTTGGCGTTGCCAAGCGTTCACCGCAGTCGGCTTCGAATGAAGCCAACAAGGGCGGATACAACAGTTAACAATACGAGCAGCATGGCCAATTGTTCTATTCGTCCGGGTACTGCTTGCCAGGCCGTAATCGCTTCTGTAGCGGTTTCGGATACAGTTGTTGCCGTTGTAGTAAAAGGACCTATGTCAAGGAAACTGGGCTCGATACGAGGCATCAGCAGCTGCAGAGGCTTCCACAACAGGAACGTGAGGATGAAGGCGATGGTGCCATGTAGGAGTCGGTGCAGCAGGAAGGGCAAGTAACGCAGATCCGTCTGGCGGACGATGGATTGCACTTGCAGATGCTGGGATATGCCGCTCCATCCAAGTGCGAATCCAATGAAGGCTGCTTTCCACACTATCGCCGACGCTGCAATCGGAATTTGGCTGAACGAATAAGTACCCAGATGAAGCTCTAGGACTGCGGGCAACCAGTCGGGAGTACTGGGGCTGCGAAATCCAACTAGTTGCATAATGGAATGCATGAATCCGTTGAATGTAGGTGAAACGAGCGATAGCTGCAAGGCATGCAGCATGACCGAGAACATCATTATGCAGCCGCCAATGAGCAGCAATGTCTGAATGGAATTCGATACGGCATCTCCCAGCAACTTGCCGAAGCTGCGTCCGTCTTGTAGACGTGCGTCGTGCATCTCTTGAACAAATCGGATCCAAATGGATACAGATCGTTTGCCTTTTGGGGCATAGCCGACCTGCTTTTGCGTTGGTTCATGCTGCTGCGTGGGTATAGGGCGATCGTGATGAAGGAAGCGCATGAGTAAAGCGGTGCAAAGTGCAGCAATATAGTGTACAATGGCGATCATCGTTCCAATCCCGGGAAGGTGCAGGAATCCAGCGCCGACGACGCTTAGCATGAGAAAAGGGCTGCTCATATGGGACAGGGCAAGCAGACGCTCACCCTGCGCTCGACTGATCGTACCAGCACTTCTCAGTTGTCCTGTAATTTGGGCGCCCGTCGGTCCTCCTGCAAGACTGCCCATCGCTACTGCCCAACCACTAGAACCGGGCAAACGGAAGAGGAGACGCATCAGAGGGTCAAGCAGCACGCCTGCACCCCGAATGAAGCCGAAGCCGCCGAGCAGCTCGGAGATGATCAGAAATGGCAACAGGGCAGGGAACACGATATTCCACCACAACGATAAACCATGCAGGGATGATTGAAATGCCCGATCGGGAAATAATAGGATACATAACACGAATAAAGCCGTAATAACAGCTAACAACACCGTATACGGGCGGCTTCGCGAATCCAGGATGCCGTTCAGCATAAGGTCATCTCCTCTTAGTGACAGGTGGTACAAGTTTACGCGGCGAATGAGGCATTTAGACCAAGCCTTATTCCTTGCACAGATTGAGACAGGAGGGTCATGCAGTGAGCGAAGGCAACGAAGATAGGGTGTATCGGTCTCCTGTTCTGAATAAGCGACATAAAGGGATCAACAAATTTTGGCTTGCATTCGGCATTACGTTTGTTGTCTTGTACTTTCTCTACTTCGTTCCAGTTCCTTATTACATCTATCAGCCTGGTACGGCGGAGAGTATTAAGCCGATGGTGCAGGTGGCGCAGGCAGATCCTGTGGAGAACGGGACGTTCATGCTGACGACCGTTAGCTTGATTCCGAAAGCGAATGTGTTAAGCTTCTTGCTAGCGCAGTGGAATGAGAATGCAGAAGTCCAGCGGAAGCGGGACGTGTTGAAGGGACAGACGGAGCAGCAGTTCATGCAACGTCAGGAAATCATCATGCTGGAATCCCAGAGCAGTGCGATTCAGGCGGCCTACACGAAAGCGAAAATTCCATTTCAAGTGAAAAGCGTTGGTGCGTATATTACAGAGACGAAGAAAGGCCTTCCAGCGTCAGCCGTGCTGAAGCCGGGCGATACGATCGTGAGAGTGGACGGGAAGGCTGCTGAAGGGATCAAGGCGCTGCAAACGGCGCTGGCTAACAAGACCATTGGCGATACGGTGGAGATTACAGTGAAGCGGGGGAAGGAAGAACTGAGTTTCCCAATCGTACTGGCCGATGTATCGGCTGCTGCTGCACCTGAAACGCCAACACCAAGTTCGAGCGTCGGTAACACACCTGCACCTGCGCCAAAAGCAGGAATTGGCGTCACGACTGCAGACTTGCGGGCCGTCGTTCCCGAACAGTCAGAGAAGAAGGTACAGATTCAAGCTGGGGAAATCGGAGGACCATCCGCAGGGTTAATGTTCGCTCTGGAAATATACAATCAGCTTACGCCCGGGGACTTGTCCAAAGGGTATCGAATTGCAGGTACGGGTACGATTGACCCGACAGGAAATGTATGCTCGATTGGTGGGATTCAACACAAGATCGTTGCAGCAGATAAGGAAGGGACGGATCTATTCTTCGCCCCTAAGGATAGGAAAGCGGGTGAATGCGGGTTGGCTGGTGATGTACCGAATGCAACGGATGCGACGAAAAAAGCAGGAAACATCCACTCCCGTATGAAGGTCGTTTCGGTTGGCTCATTGGAGGATGCCTTGAACTATTTGGCTGGGCTTCCTGTGAAACCCTCTTGACGAAATCTCATCTGTTAGACGAAAAAGACAAGCTTTAGGTTGACAAAACAGGGCGATCCCCGATATAATAATCTTTGTTTGTTTGGAGTGAGCGTATATGATTCTTAGTTTCCGTGAATTGCGAGCCAAGAACAGTCGAGTGGATATGACGGAACAAGTCGAGATGCCTTATCTTGCGACAGGTCGCCAAGATATCGTCAAGGCCGAACCGTTGCAAGTAACGCTTCATGCCGCTGCCGCTGCGGAAATCATCGAAGTGGCGGGAACGTTAACATTGCCTGTCGAATTTGTCTGCTCACGCTGCTTGACGCAGTATTGCCAATCGCTGAAGCTGCCCTTTCGTGAATTGTTCGCTGAAGAAGCCGGAATGGTGGACGAGGACGATGAGCATATGCATCTCGCTGTCGAAGACCGGGTAGACTTGATGCCTTTCATCGAGGAAACGGTGCAATTGGGGCTTCCGTATGTGCCGCTTTGCCAGGAAGAATGCAAGGGACTTGACCCGGAGACGGGCGTGAACCTGAACATCTATCCTGCTAAACCGGCGGCGGACCGAATCGATCCCCGTCTGGAAGTGCTTGCCCAATTTTTTGAAAAACAGAAGAAATAGTAGATTTTTTTAAGGAGGTGGGAATCATGGCAGTTCCTTTTAGAAAAATATCCAAAACCCGCCGCGACAAGCGCCGCACGCACTTTAAGCTGGTAGTACCGGGTATGGTGAAATGCGACAACTGCGGTGAACTTAAGTTGGCTCACCGTGTTTGCAAAGTTTGCGGTACTTACAAAGGTAGAGAAATCGTAAAACAATAACAAACACGATACAGAAGAGTACCTCATCCTTGGTGAGGTACTTTTTTGTTTGCGGAATTGCCGGATTGGGCTTTCCTTTTGGCAGGGAATTATATATACTAATTTAGTACCTGGTAACAAAGGTTGCTGCTACATATTTTTAACAGAGGGGGCGGCTGTCATCGAACGGATGCCGAAGCGTCAACGCCAACAGCAATTGGCTCGAGAAATCGAAGACAATCCTTTCGTAACCGATGAGGAGCTTACCCGCAAGTTCAAGGTTAGTATACAAACGATCCGATTGGATCGTCTTGAGCTTGGCATACCAGAATTGCGCGAACGTATGAAGTTGATGGCAGAGCGATCGTATGATCAGGTTCAGTCAATGCCATTGCATGAAGTAATCGGAGATATAATCGATCTTCAGCTGGATAAGAGCGGAATCTCCATATTCGAAATCCGCGAGGAGCATGTATTCTCCAGAACCCAGATCGCGCGAGGCCACCATATTTTCTCTCAAGCCAATTCCTTAGCCATAGCGGTCATCAATAATGAGAAAGCATTGACGGCGTCTGCCGATATCCGCTTCATCCGACCGGTCCGGTTGTCCGAGAAGTGCATAGCCAAGGCTTATGTGCGATCAATCTCCGGGCAACGAGGGAAAGCTAAAGTGGAAGTATTCACGTATGTAGGGGAAGAGATGGTATTTCAGGGTAACTTCTTGATCTATCGCTTCGCCAAAGAAAATATGGAAGAGGGAGAGTGATCGCATGCGAATTGCTATTGACGCCATGGGTGGCGATCACGCCCCGCAAGCCGTAGTAGACGGAGCGCTAGCAGCGGCTGCGGAATGGGCGGATACGCACATTGTGTTGGTCGGGGATCAAGCCCGGCTTGAAGCGGCGTTCGGGTCCAGGGCGATACCGGCGAATATTACCCTGCATCATGCACCGGATGCGATCGCACCTGACGAAGAACCGGTTAAGGCTGTACGGCGTAAAAAAGAAGCTTCAATGGTTGTAGCGGGTCGACTTGTTCGTGAGAAAGCGGCGGATGCTATGATTTCAGCAGGTAACACCGGCGCATTGATGACCACTGGACTATTGATCGTCGGGCGTATCCCGGGCATTGATCGTCCGGCGCTTGCTCCGATGATTCCGACTATGGACGGTAAGGGCGTATTGGCGCTTGATCTAGGCGCGAATATGGATGCAACGCCGGAAAACTTGTTGCAGTACGCTATTATGGGAAGCGTGTACCGCAATAAGGTACATGGCGTATCGAAACCCCGCGTCGGTCTGCTCAACGTAGGGACCGAGGCGATGAAGGGCAATGAATTAACGAAGCTCGCATTTCCGCTATTGGAACAAGCGCCGATTCATTTCGTCGGCAATGTGGAAGCTAGAGATGTACTCAATGCCGAGTGCGACGTGCTGGTGTGCGACGGATTCGTTGGGAATATTTTATTGAAGGCGTTGGAAGGGACCGCGGGGGCCATATTCTCCACCTTGAAGGTAGAGTTCACCCGAACGTTCCTATCCAAGCTGGCAGCGGCTGTTCTGAAGCCGGGGCTGTCCAAATTCAAGAAGAAGCTCGATTATACCGAACACGGAGGCGCTCCTCTGCTCGGTATTAACGGGCTAGTGCTTAAGAGTCATGGTTCTTCGGACGCCAACGCGTTCAAGAATGCGGTGAGACAAGCGAGAATTGCAGTTAGCAATCATTTGGTTCAAGAAATTAGTGAGGAAATTAGCGGGAAGCGAGATGGACTATCATGATAGGTAAGCCGGTTGGCGTCTGGGGGACGGGGATGTACGTCCCGGAACGCATTCTGGGTAATGCGGAATTGGAACGAATGGTCGACACGAACGACGAATGGATCGTCTCTCGCACGGGAATTCGAGAGCGCAGAATCGCTTCCTCTGAGGAAGCTTCCTCGGATTTGGCTTTTCATGCGTCAAAAGAGGCGTTGCGCAATGCAGGCATTACAGCGGAGGAACTGGACCTTATTATTGTAGCGACGGTTACCCCGGATATGGCGTTCCCCTCAACGTCTTGTATTCTTCAAGAGAAGTTGGGTGCGAAGAAGGCGGCGGCATTCGACTTGTCTGCTGCTTGTTCAGGATTCATCTATGGTCTCGCCAATGCGGCTAACTTCATCGCGACCGGGATTTATAAGCATGTTCTAGTCGTTGGTGCGGAATGCTTGTCCAAGATAACCGACTACACGGATCGCAATACGTGCATCTTGTTCGGGGACGGTGCTGGGGCTGTCGTGCTTGGTCCGGTTGCGGAAGGTCGTGGATTCCGATCTTTCGAACTCGGTGCCGATGGTACAGGCGGTACGCTCTTGAATGCAAGTGGCGGTGGCTCACGCAACCCGATTAGCCAGGAAGTGCTCGACAACAAGAGTCAGTACATCTTCATGGCCGGCAAGGAAGTATTCAAGTTCGCCGTCAAGATTATGGGAAGTGCAGCCGAAGAAGCGCTTCGCAAGGCAGGCGTGGACAAAACCGACATCGATTTGCTCGTTCCGCATCAGGCGAATTACCGGATTATCCAGTCTTCCCTGGAACGATTGAATTTGCCGGAAGACAAATGCATGATTAATTTGAATAAATACGGTAACATGTCAGCCGCTTCGATCCCGGTTGCGCTTGCAGAAGCGAACCGTGAAGGTCGCATGAAGGAAGGCGATACGCTGTTACTTGTTGGTTTTGGCGGGGGCTTGACCTGGGGAGCAACTGTCTTGGTTTGGTAAGGAAGGAGAGTGGATTTAGTGGGTAAAATCGCCTTTGTATTTCCCGGTCAGGGCGCGCAAGCGGTTGGCATGGGGCATGATGTTTATGAGAAGCATACGGAAGCGAAACAAGTGTTCGATCGCGCAGATGAGGTGCTTGGATTCTCGTTGTCCGCAACCATCTTCCAAGGTCCTGAATCGGAATTGAAAAAGACTGTACACACGCAGCCTGCCCTGCTTACTACAAGTGTAGCGCTATACGAGACGTTCCGACGTTGCGGGGTTGCTCCAGACTATGTAGCCGGGCACAGCCTGGGTGAATACAGTGCGCTCGTTGTTGCCGGCGTGTTGACTCTTGAAGATGCTGTTCGCACCGTTCGTTCTAGAGGCGAGTTCATGGAGCAGGCTGTACCTGGAGGTACGGGGGCAATGGCCGCCGTGCTAGGAGCGGAGCGGGCCGAGCTAGACCGCTTGTGCCGGGATGTGTCTGCTGCCGGAACGCCAGTCGAGATGGCTAATGTGAACTGCCCTGGACAGATTGTCGTCTCGGGTTCTGCGGCAGGCGTGCAAGCCGTAGTGGAGCGTGGGAAGGAAGCGGGTGCCAAGCGCGTAATTCCTCTTGAGGTGAGCGGACCCTTCCACTCCTCGCTCATGAAACCAGCGGCTGATCGATTGTCCGAAGTGCTAGATGGTATCTTGTTGAAGGAAGCGACTGTTCCTGTCGTGGCGAATGTAACAGCAAGGCCTGTAACGAGCGCCTCCGATGTACGCCGCTTACTTGTCGAGCAAGTGTGTGCTCCAGTACTATGGGAGGACAGCATTGTGTGGCTCATCGAGCAAGGAGTCGATACATTTGTTGAGATCGGATCAGGCAGTGTTCTGACGGGTCTCATTAAGAAAATCGACAAAACGGTGCGCATCTATACGATTAACAGTGACGAGGCCATCGAACGGTTTGCCGCTGAGTTCGAATCGTAAGGAGGGATATGGAGATGAGTAGTTTGAATCAACCTCTACAAGGAAAGACTGCACTTGTGACCGGTGCATCCCGAGGAATCGGTCGAGCCATCGCGATCGCTCTTGCGGAAGCAGGGGCCGATGTGGCTGTCAACTACGCGGGCAGCGAGAAGGCAGCTGAGGAAGTTGTCGCACGAATAGAAGCGCTAGGACGACGTGCCTTCAAGGTACAGGCGGACGTTTCCTCGTCCGCGCAAGCGGAAGACATGGTCAAGCAAGTGCTTGATCGGTTCGAACGGCTGGACATCTTGGTCAACAATGCTGGCATTACGCGCGATAACTTGATTATGCGCATGAAAGAAGAAGAGTTTGACCAAGTTATTAATACGAACCTGAAGGGCGTGTTCAACTGCATCAAAGCAGTTACACGTCCGATGATGAAGCAACGTTTCGGCCGCATCATTAATATTTCTTCCGTCGTTGGCGTGCTTGGCAATGCTGGGCAAGCGAACTATGTCGCCGCTAAGGCGGGTGTTATCGGGCTTACGAAAGCAACCGCTAGGGAGCTTGCCTCGCGTAACGTGACCGTGAATGCGGTAGCGCCAGGTTATATTGAGACTGATATGACCGACAAGCTGTCTCAGGAAATGCAGCAGCAGCTGTTGCAGCAAATCCCGCTTAGCCGTCTTGGACAGCCTGAGGACATAGCTAGAGTAGTACGGTTCTTGGCTTCCGATGATGCTATGTATATGACCGGTCAAACACTTCATGTGGACGGCGGCATGTACATGTAGAACACCCCACAAAGTGAAGATAAGCTTCGAAGTGTATTCCGACTACTTTGCGGGGGCCCCGGATCTTAGCCCCACAAAGTGGTGCATCTGGGATAGGAAGAATGACAGGTCTGGCATTTTACAAGCAATTCTCGTATAATATCGAAGAGGAGGTGAACCGGATGTCCGATGTTTTGGATCGAGTAAAGCGAATTGTCATTGATCGCCTTGGGGTTGAAGAGAGTGAAGTCACCCTCGAAGCATCTTTTAAAGATGATTTAGGTGCTGATTCTCTCGATGTTGTTGAGTTGGTAATGGAATTGGAAGATGAGTTTGATTTGGAAATTTCAGACGAAGATGCCGAGAAAATTACCTCTGTGGGAGAAGTTGTTAATTACATAAAGTCTCATACGTAGAGTATTTTCTAGAAGGAAATGCACTTCGGAAGCTAATTAATCCGTTTCGAACGAAACATGCTTCGAAGAGAACTTTAGTTAAAAGTCCCGTTGTTCTTAGAAGACGGGACTTCTCTCCTTTATGCCCAATGAGTCCGTATGGGCAATCATCCTTAGAATTGTTCGCTTGAAGATACATATGAATATGATCCGCACGGAATGCCGTGCGATGCACGATATAATCAGGTTTCCTGTTGAAGAGGTGGAAAAAGATGAAACGCAGAGTCGTGATCACGGGGATGGGAGTAATGACTTCTCTCGGCCATGATCTGAATACATTTTGGAACAATTTGATGGCCGGGAAATCCGGAGTATCTCTAGTGGAATCGTTTGATGTTAGCGAATACCCAACGCGGATCGCAGCGTCAATCAAGGATTTCAATCCCGACGATTACATCGATCGGAAAGAAAACCGCAAAATGGACCGATTCGTCCAATTCGCAGTCGTGTCGAGCAACTTGGCATTGAAGGATGCGAATTTGAATATCCAGACTGATATGGATCCAGAACGTGCCGGGGTGTCTGTAGGATCAGGTATTGGCGGGTTGGGCACGTGGGAAGACCAACATAATGTGCTTCTCGAGAAAGGACCGAAGCGGGTTAGCCCGTTCTTCATTCCGATGATGATAGCGAATATGGCGTCTGGACAAATCTCGATGCAAACGGGAGCCAAAGGTCCGAATAGTACGGCCGTCACGGCCTGTGCGACAGGTACGCATTCCATAGGGGATTCCTATAAGCTTATCGAACGCGGTGACGCGGATGTGATGATCTGCGGAGGTGCTGAAGCTACGATTCGTCCTACGGGGATGGCCGGTTTCTGCGCACTGCGTGCGATGTCCACCCGTAATGAGGAGCCCGAGAAAGCCAGCCGTCCGTTTGACACTGGTCGGGACGGTTTCGTCATGGGCGAAGGGTCCGGTATTCTCATCCTGGAAGAACTCGAACACGCCATCAACCGTGGGGTGCGCATCTATGCTGAAGTAATCGGGTACGGGATGAGCGGCGATGCCTATCATATGACGGACCCGGATCCGCAAGGAGCCGCTCGTTGCATGGTGAAAGCGCTGAAAGATGCAGGAATATCTCCTGATGAAGTAGATTATATTAATGCACATGGTACGTCTACGCCGGTCGGTGACCGTTCGGAGACGACGGCGATCAAATCTGCATTCGGCGAACATGCTTACAAGCTGGCAATCAGTTCAACGAAGTCGATGACAGGCCATTTACTTGGCGCAGCAGGCGGTGTCGAGGCCGTTATTGCCGGATTAACGATTGTCAATTCGCGTATTGCACCGACGATCAATCTGGACGACCAAGATCCGGAATGTGATCTGGATTATGTGCCGAATGTACCCCGAGATGCAGACGTTCGGATTGCGATGTCGAATTCGTTCGGATTCGGCGGCCACAATGCTACAATTATATTGAAACGATACGAAGCATAAACATTCCTCGGATGTCGGAACCTAGAAGGAACAAGAGTAGGCGGTGAACTGGTTGAAAGATCTGCAGCAGCTCCATACGACCTTAGGTATTCAATTCCGCAAACCGCAGCTATTGCAGCAAGCATTCACCCATTCCTCCTACGTCAACGAGCAGCGTTCCTTGCATCTGGAGGATAACGAGCGTCTGGAATATTTGGGAGACGCCGTACTGGAACTGAGTGTGTCGGAATTTTTGTTCCGCACATATCCGTCCCATACGGAGGGTGAGTTGACCAAGATTCGGGCTTCTATTGTATGTGAGCCTTCTTTGATGGCATTTGCCGAGCAGTTGGATTTCGGTTCCTACATGTTCCTGGGAAAAGGTGAAGAGCTGACCGGAGGCAGAACACGGCCAGCGATGCTGGCTGATGTCTTCGAAGCGTTCATTGGCGCTTTGTACTTGGACCAGGGACTGGGAGCTGTTCGCCAGTTTTTGCAGCGGCATGTGTTCCATACCTTACTAGACGAGGCTAAGCTTCAGGTGATGGATTTCAAGACGCAGCTCCAGGAATTCACACAGCATCATGGAATGGGTGTCTTGGAATACAGAATTATTGACGAGCGCGGCCCTGCACATGAGCGTCAGTTCGTTTCGGAAGTTTACATGGAAGGCGCTGTATTGGGCCAAGGTATAGGCCGTTCCAAGAAGGAAGCCGAGCAGCAAGCAGCTGCCCAAGCACTTGTCTCGCTTAACGTAGCACAGCAATAAGCCTGTATAGATTCACCGCCACCCGAAGAGCAGACGCCGTTCTGCTCTTTTGATCTGTAAAGATCAAGTTCTCGGAGCAAGCGTCAGCCATGCACCTGGGATTCACCTTGTAGGTTCGACATCACGTTGTGTAGTGGAATATGGTATAATTAGGGGTAAAGGGTTCGGTTAAGTTTGGAGGTTCAACGATGTATTTAAAACGTTTGGAGCTGGCGGGATTCAAGTCGTTCGCCGATAAAACCGAGCTGGAATTCGTGCAAGGCATCACAGCGGTTGTAGGGCCTAACGGGAGCGGGAAGAGCAACATCTCTGACTCGATTCGTTGGGTATTAGGCGAGCAAAGCGCGAGGTCGCTGCGCGGCGGCAAGATGGAAGATATAATATTCGCTGGAAGCGACAGTCGGAAGGCTGTCAATTATGGTGAAGTTTCACTCACACTGGATAATGCAGATGAAACGCTATCACTCGATTTCAACGAAGTTACGGTTACACGCCGTATTCATCGCAGTGGTGATAGTGAGTATTTTATTAATAAGCAGGCTTGCCGATTGAAAGATATTACCGAGCTGTTCATGGATACCGGAATCGGGAAAGAGGCGTACTCGATCATCGGACAAGGCCGTATTGAGGAAATTCTGAGTACGCGTTCGGAAGACCGCAGAGGGATTTTCGAAGAAGCGTCCGGTATCGTGAAATACAAGTCTAGGAAGAAAGAAGCAGAGAAGAAGCTTGCCGAAACCGAGAACAATCTGCTGCGTATTCACGATCTGGTATCGGAACTGGAAGATCAGCTTGAACCGCTTCGCAACCAGTCGGAGAAAGCGATCTTGTACAAGCAGTTGAAGGAGCAGCTCAAGTCCGGGGAAGTATCGATGTATGTCCACCAGATTGAGACCATTCACCGAACTTGGACCGAGGAGAGTAGCAAGCTGAAGGATTTGCAGAAGCAGGAGCTGGAGCTGGCTGCTATCGTTAGTCTGCATGATGCTCAATTGGAGAAGGATCGACTCTCTATCCGGAAGTTAGAGGAAGAGATCGAGCTGCTGCATGAAACGATTCTGCGACTAAGTGAAGAATACGAGAAGTGTGAAGGGCAAGGCGAGGTACTGAAGGAAAGAAACAGCAATTTGACTCGCAATCGGACTCAGCTGGAGCATACGACCGAACAGCAAAGGCAGCGGATCGCTGAGAAGCAAACCGAGAATGCAGCCTACCGGGACAAGCAAACCGTCTTAGCCCAACAATTAACTGAACTTACGGATACTTTATCGGCCGAGGAAGATCGATTGCTTGGCGTAGCTGGAGGAGTTAGCAGCGAGGCTGAGGAGCGTCTGAAGGCGGAGTTGCTCGACACGCTGAATCAGATGGCGCAATATCGCAATGAAATCCGCTTTGCTGATCAACATATGGAATCACTTAGCCGCCGAATGGATCGGATGGGTGAAGATGAGGCCAAATGGACGGCGCAGCTGGCCGCATTAATGGAGCGACGACAAGCTCTTGAACAACGAGAGCAAGCGCTTGCTAAGCAGTTGGACGAAAGCCGTGATCAGTACGTAACGTTGAGCCAAGAGTTGAAGTCGAAGCAGGACCTGCTTAGTGAGATGCAAGGTATGGTCCGCAAGTGGGAACAGAAGATCGATGCGCTCGTCTCCCGACGTGATACGATGCGGGAAATGCAGAATGATTACGATGGTTTTGCGCATGGCGTTCGGGAAGTGCTGAAAGCGAAAAACCGTTCGGACGGGCTAAGAGGTATTCATGGCGCGATAGCGGAATTGCTTCATGTTCCAGCCGATGTGGAATTAGCTATTGAGACGGCACTCGGCGGGGCAATGCAAAATATAGTAGTTGAGAATGAGGCTTTGGGCCGGGAAGCGATAGCATTCCTGAAGCGCAAGCAGCTTGGACGTGCTACATTCTTACCGCTCGACGTCATTCGTGGCAGATCGATTCCAGATCACGATCGGACAAGCATTGGACAGTTGGAAGGCTATGTCGGTATTGCTGTTGAACTAATCCGCTTCGATGATCCGTATCGCAACATTATGAGCAGTCTTCTTGGCAGCGTCATCATTGCGAAGTCACTTGAGGATGCGAACCGAATCGCAGCACGCTGCCAATATCGGTACAGAGTCGTTACGCTGGAAGGAGACGTCGTTAATCCGGGTGGATCGATGACTGGGGGAAGTCTGCAGAAGAAGACTACGAGTCTGCTTGGCCGTCAACGTCAAATCGAAGAGCTGGATCGTGAGATCCAGACTTCCGAGACACAGCTGCTGCAATTACGTGGGAAGTACGATCAGCTGCGTAAGGACATTGCCGAAGGCGGGAACACGCTGGAAGTGTTGCGTGAACAAGGCGAGAAGCAGCGAATCGAGGACCAGCAAGTACGTTCCGAGCTGAGCGGTCTTCAATCCGAACTTAAAAATGCGGAAGACCACGTAGCACTGTATACGCAGGATCGCGGCTCTTTATCGGGTGAACAGAAGGAGCACACGCAGAAGCGCGAGCAATCTGCTGAGAAGCTGGAATATACCGAGCGGCAGGAGATCGTGTTGCAACAAGCTATACGGGAGGCAGAATTAGCCCGCAAGGCTAAGGAATTCGCTAAGGAAGAGCTGCAATCGCAACTTACTACGTTGAAGGTAAATGTAGCTTCGAAGGCACAGGAGAAACAATCATTAGATGGGCAACTGGCCCGTTTCGAAGAAGATCTACTGACATTGCAGCGTGAATGTAGTGTGAATGAACGGATGCTTGTTCAGATGGACGAGGATATAGAAGCGAACGAGTTGCAAAGCGTCCAGCAGATCGAGCAGCTCAACGAGTTGAGATTGAAGAAGCAGAAAGCGACGGAGCAGATTGAGTTCAAGCGTGCCGAGCGAGCTCGCGGCCTCCAGCATCTGGAGCAGGAGGAGAATAAGACTAGAGAGCAGCGCATTCAGCTGAAGCAGGTCGAGGATTCCATACGCCAAACCGATATCCGGGTGAACCGACTGGATGTGGAATTGGAGAATCTGCTTAAGAAGCTTGCCGAAGATTATGAAATGAGCTTCGAGCTGGCTAAGGAACGGTATCCGATTCCGGAAGACATTGTTGGGACCCAGAATCAGGTCCGGGACTTAAAACGACATATCTCTTCGCTGGGCGATGTGAACTTAGGAGCAATCGAGGAGTTCCAGCGCGTAAGTGAGCGTTATGAATTTCTGGCAGGACAGAAACGGGATTTGATTGAAGCCAAGACTACGTTATATCAAGTCATCCGTGAGATGGACGAGGAGATGTCGAAGCGGTTCCGTGTGACGTTCGATGCGATCCGTGAGCAGTTCGGCATTGTATTCGCCAAGTTGTTCGGCGGAGGCCGTGCGGATTTGATATTGTCCGAACCGTCCCAACTGCTGGATACAGGTATCGAGATCGTTGCCCAACCTCCGGGCAAGAAGCTGCAAAACTTACAGTTGCTATCGGGAGGAGAGAGGGCGCTGACCGCAATGGCACTTCTATTCTCCATCCTGCGTGTGAAGCCTGTTCCCTTCTGCGTCCTTGATGAGGTCGAAGCTGCGTTGGATGAAGCGAATGTAACCCGGTTTGCCGATTACTTGCGCGAGTTTTCCGATGATACGCAGTTTATTGTCGTCACGCATCGCAAGGGAACGATGGAAGCCGCTGATGTGCTGTACGGGGTTACGATGGAAGAAGGCGGCGTCTCCAAGCTCGTTTCTGTACGGCTTGAAGAAGACGATGCCATATCTGCTTAATAACAAAGTTGACGTATATATATTAGGTTTGGAGGATTACCCCGATGAGTTTTTTCAAAAAACTGCGTGACAGCATTTCCAGCAAAACCGAGGCGGTCACACAAAAGTTTAAGGATGGCTTAACGAAAACGCGGACTGCGTTTGTAGAGAAGGTAGAAGATTTACTCGTACGCCGTAAGAAGATCGATGAGGAATTTTACGAAGAGTTAGAAGAAATCTTGATCGGAGCCGACGTTGGTGTCAATACCGTAGTTAAGCTGATTGAGGAGCTGCGCACAGAAGTACGTAAGCGCAAGATTGAACAAGCAGCGGACCTGCAGCCGATTCTTTCGGAGAAGCTGGTGGGGCTGCTCCAGAACAGCCAGAATTCGGAGCTTCACTTAGCGTCAAGCGGCCCTACGGTCATCCTGTTCGTTGGTGTGAACGGAGTAGGTAAGACGACGACCATTGGCAAGCTTGCGCATCGGTATAAGCAACAAGGCAAGAACGTGCTTATGGCTGCTGGCGATACGTTCCGTGCTGCTGCTATTGACCAGTTGGAAGTATGGGGCAAGCGAGTCGGTGTCGAGGTGATCAAGCAACAGCCTGGTTCAGATCCCGCTGCTGTCATGTTCGATGCGATTCAGGCGGCTAAGACTCGAGGCGTTGACATCTTGCTTTGCGATACGGCTGGCCGCTTGCAGAACAAGTCCAACTTGATGGATGAGTTGAACAAAATATACAGAGTCATCGGTAGGGAAATTCCCGATGCTCCACACGAGGTTCTGCTCGTAATTGACGCTACGACGGGACAGAATGCGCTCAGCCAGGCCAAGCTGTTCGGTGAGAAGACCGGTGTAACAGGTCTCGTGTTAACCAAGCTTGATAGTACGGCCAAGGGCGGCATTGTCATCGCCATCCGACAAGAGCTGGATTTGCCTGTTAAGCTGGTCGGTCTTGGTGAGAAGATGGACGATCTGCAGGATTTCGATTCCGACCAGTTCGTACACGCTCTATTTGGTGGCCTGATTTCCGAGGCGGAAGAGGATTAAGCGTTTATACCAAATGGACTTTCGACTCGTCGGAAGTCTCTTCGGCGTGCTACAGATAAGATACATCCGGTAATTGGACCTGTCAATGAAGTTTACTTGACAATAGTCAACGAGTCCGTTATTATTGTCTAAGTCAGTGTTGTAAAGTGTTTTCCCTTGACAGAAGGAGTGAACACCATGATGCCTGAACAGCAACTGGATAAGACGAATCGGATCAACTTGCTATTTGATTTCTATGGGCAACTCTTGACCGATAAGCAACGAACTTTTCTTTCTCTGTATTTCCACGAAGATTTCTCACTTGGTGAGATCGCGGCTGATTTCGATATTAGCCGTCAGGCGGTATATGAACATATCAAACGCGCAGAAGTTACGCTGGATGAACTGGAGCACAAGCTACAGCTTCTTGCGAAGCATGAGGAGCGCGGGAGAATTGTTCAACTGATTGAGCAGAAGCTCGTTGGAACCGCACATGAAGGAAACCAGGATTTGATCAACATGGTCCAACAATTGTACAATATAGATTGAATGATAGAGTTACATTCCGAACTGGAATTGGGGTGTTACAATGGCGTTTGAAGGGTTATCGACTCGGCTGCAAAATGTGTTTAGTAAATTGCGCAGCAAAGGCAAGCTAACGGAAGATGATGTGACCGAGGCGTTAAGAGAAGTTCGCCTTGCCCTGCTCGAAGCGGACGTCAACTTCAAGGTGGTCAAGGAATTCGTGGCCAAGGTGAAGGAGAAGGCGATTGGACAGGACGTGCTGAAGAGCTTCACGCCTGGCATGATCGTCATCGACATCGTGAACAAGGAAATGACCGCTCTCATGGGCGGGACTCAGAGCAAGCTGGCTAGAGCGAACAAGCCGCCGACTGTCATTATGATGGTGGGGCTGCAAGGGGCGGGGAAGACGACCTCCTCAGGCAAGCTGGCTAAGCTGCTGCAGAAGCAGAACCACCGGCCGTTGCTCGTAGCGGCAGACATTTATCGCCCGGCTGCCATTAAGCAGCTGCAGGTACTAGGCGAACAGATCAAAGTGCCTGTCTTCTCGCTAGGCGATCAGACAAGCCCAGTAGAGATTGCACGTGCAGGTCTTGAGCATGCCAGGGAACACGGACATGATTATTTGATTATCGATACCGCCGGTCGACTTCACATCGATGAGCAGCTCATGGAAGAGCTGAGCAACATTCAGAAGATCACACAGCCGGATGAGATCTTGCTCGTAGTCGATGCCATGACAGGGCAGGAATCAGCGAATGTGGCACAAAGCTTCAATGAACAGCTACAACTGACAGGTGTCATTCTGACAAAGCTGGACAGCGATACACGTGGTGGTGCGGCTTTGTCGGTCAAGGCCGTGACGGGTTGTCCGATCAAGTTCGCTACGTTAGGTGAGAAGATCGACGCGCTTGAACCCTTCTACCCAGATCGAATGGCTTCCCGGATTCTCGGAATGGGTGATATGCTGTCACTGATCGAGAAGGCGCAGACGAATATCGATGCGGAGAAAGCCGCTGAGATGGAACGCAAGATGCGTACGGCGGAGTTCACGTTCGAGGATTTCCTGGAGCAGATGGAACAGGTCAAGAAGATGGGGCCGATCGATCAAATTCTCGATATGCTGCCTGGTGCGAACAAGATGAAGGGCTTGAAGGACGTTAAAGTCGATGATAAGCAGATGGGACGCGTAGTCGCCATTGTGAAGTCGATGACCAAAGAAGAGAAGCGCAAGCCGGAGTTGCTTAACGCAAGCAGGCGCAAGCGGATCGCCTCGGGAAGCGGCACGACCCTTCAAGACGTCAACCGGCTCATTAAGCAGTTCGACGATATGCGCAAGATGATGAAGCAATTCTCGTCCATGATGGGTCCGAAAGGCCCCAAGGGCGGAATGAAAGGCAAGCTCGGCATGGGTAAGGGTGGTAAAGGCTTCAAGTTCCCGTTCGGTTAAATTATCTGAAGAAGCTTCGGCAGTATCTACTTCACTTTGTGGGGCTAGAACTTGGGGTCCCCGAAAAGTATTTGGCATACACTACAACGCTTTGCTCCACTTTTTGGGGAATTTTAATAAAGGAGGTGAATCATTCATGGCAGTTCGTATTCGTTTGAAACGTATTGGTGCTCACAAATCACCATTTTATCGTGTGGTTGTATCGGATTCCCGTTCCCCGCGCGACGGTCGTTTTATTGAGGAAATCGGCACTTATAACCCGGTTGTATCTCCGGCAGTAGTGTCCCTTGACGAAGAAAAAGCGTTGAAATGGTTGCAAAACGGCGCACAAGCTTCAGACACCGTTCGTAACTTGTTCAGCAAAGCCGGCATCATGACGAAATTTCACGAGAGCAAATTACAGAAGTAATATGCCCAATCGGAGGTAATCATCATGAAGGACCTTATCACAGTGTTGGCTAAGGCTTTGGTGGATCATCCCGATGATGTGATCGTGAATGTAGTAGAGGAGAAGGACGAAACGATTTACCGACTGTCCGTGCACTCGTCTGACGTGGGCAAGGTCATCGGCAAGCAGGGACGTATCGCGAAGGCGCTGCGTACCGTCGTCACCTCGGCTGCAGTGAAAGAACCGAAGCGGGTCACCGTAGAAATTGTTTCCTGATGCATCAGGGCAGGATCTAGGAATAACGATCCTTCGGAACAGGCAAACTTCACAGAAGAAGGGTTAGGAGCATGCATCATGAGCCTAACCCTTTTTTTCAATCAGGCATGCAGATAGCTCCGGCCAAGCACTAGGAGGACAAGCAATGAACATAAAAAGGTATAATGTAGGCAAGGTAGCCAACACCCACGGCATTAAGGGCGAATTGAAAATCATTCCGCTCACCGATTTCCCGGAGGAACGGTTCGTCAAAGGCAGCCAGTTAACTTTAATCGATCAGTCGGATAAGGAAAGTATTCAGGTTGTTGTGGAATCCGCGAGATTACATAAGAATACTTACATCGTCAAGCTAACGGCCTACGACAATATCAATGAAGTCGAGAAGTACAAAGGCTGGATGCTCAAGATTGAGCAGGAACAGCTGGCCGATCTGGATGAGGACGAATACTACTATCACGAGATTGTGGGCTGCAGCGTCGCAAGTGATGATGGAGAAGAGCTTGGCACCGTATCGGAAATATTGGCACCTGGAGCTAACCATGTCTGGGTTGTCGACCGCCCAAATGGTAAGCCATTGCTGCTGCCGGTCATTGACGATGTAGTGCTTAATGTAGATATCGAAAGCAAACGGATTACGGTTCATCTGATGGAAGGCTTGGTCTAGATGAGAATCGATGTATTGACGCTGTTTCCTGAAATGTTCGATGCTGTGTTCCAGGCAAGCATTTTGGGAAAAGCGCGTGAGAAAGGAATCGTCGCTCTAAATGCAGTTAACTTCAGGGATTATTCCGGTAACAAACACAACACAGTAGACGATTACCCATACGGAGGCGGCGGAGGCATGGTGCTGAAGCCGGATCCGATTTTTCGCGCTGTCGAAGCATTGGCCCCGGAGCCAGATGCACCCAAGCCAAGAGTCATTCTGCTATGTCCTCAAGGCGAACGCTTCACGCAACGCAAGGCGGAAGAATTGGCAAGCGAGTCGCATCTGGTGTTCATATGCGGACATTATGAAGGCTACGATGAACGAATCCGCGAGCACTTGGTGACGGACGAGCTGTCGATTGGTGATTACGTCCTGACTGGAGGGGAAATCCCTTCAATGGCGATCATAGACAGCGTAGTGCGCCTCTTACCAGGGGTTCTGGGCAATGAGACGTCGGCCGTCACCGATTCCTTCAGCACAGGGTTGCTGGAATATCCGCATTACACGCGCCCCGCTGAATTCCGTGGTTGGACAGTGCCCGAGGTGCTGATCTCCGGACATCACGTCAATATCGAGAAATGGCGCAGACAACAGTCGCTTGAACGGACATGGCGTAGACGTCCCGATTTGTTGGAGTCGATGGAACTGACCACAGAGGACCGCGCAATGCTGAAGAAGCTCGAACAGATCAACAATGCGGAGTGAGATCGTCCAGCAATTGCCATCGGTTATTTTGGATAATAAGCTTTTGCTTGTAATTGCCTATCCGTTGTGGTAAAATTTTTTCTGTTGTAGTTTTGATGAAACCGGTGGTCCGCTGCTCGTGATGACGGGGTGAACAGATTCACTCCATGAATGCGTACGAACACCTGAGTGGAAGGAGGAAGTCATATGAATCTTGTTCAAGTTATTACTCAAGAACAACTCCGCAAAGATCTTCCAAGCTTTCGTCCCGGCGATACTTTGAAAGTGCACGTAAAAGTTATCGAGGGATCCCGTGAGCGTGTTCAGATTTTTGAAGGTGTTGTCATCTCCCGTCGTGGAGGCGGCATCAGCGAAACGTTTACAGTACGTAAAGTATCTTACGGCGTAGGTGTTGAGAGAACATTCCCGTTGCACACACCGAAGATCGATAAAATCGAGGTAGCCCGCAAAGGTAAAGTTCGTCGTGCCAAGTTGTACTACTTGCGCGGCCTGCGAGGCAAAGCAGCCAGAATCAAAGAAATTCGATAAGAAAACGGGAGGGGGCTTGTATACAAGTCTCCTTTTGTGTCATATGGAGTTCGAATAAGAGCCGAATAATCACCGAAACGACCGTTACAAAAAGGGATGGTGGCTAGATGGATAACGAGGCTAATAAACCGCGTCAAGATTCGGACGAGCTTCGTGATAAGAAGTCTGAAGAGCAATTAGATTCCACTCAGACTGAGCAGCGAAGCGGAGAAGGTCCGGATGTAGACCGTGGCAATATAGGTAAGGAGCCCGGCGTGACAGCAGAGGAGTCTGAACAGCTGCATGCTGGGAACCTTGCGTTGGATCAGTCACAAATACATAAGAAGCCTGGTGCCAAAAACGAAGCATGGGAATGGGCAAAGGCGCTCTTGATTGCACTTGCACTCGTGTTTGTCATCCGTTGGTTCATCTTCGCACCATTCATTGTTGATGGTCAATCGATGGAGCCTAACTTTGACAATGGGGAACGGATCATCGTGAACAAAATATTGTATTCCATCCGCGAGCCCAAACGGGGCGAAGTGCTCGTCTTCCATGCGCCTGCCGGAAAAGATTACATTAAACGCGTGATTGCACTTCCGGGTGAAACCGTGAAAGTGCAGGGCGATCAAGTATACGTGAACGGTCAATTGCTGGACGAGCCTTATCTGAAGGAAGCGATGGATAAAGCTCATCAAGCGGGGAAAAATTACAACAACACCAGCTATCCCGAAACGAAAGTGCCGGAAGGTACGATCTTCGTCATGGGAGATAATCGTTCGAACAGCTCAGACAGCCGGCGGGCAGAAGTAGGACCGGTACCGTTCGAGAAAGTGGTCGGCCGTGCCGATATCATCTTCTGGCCAGCATCGAAAATACAGTGGATTCATTAAGTAACAACGGGTTGCAAGCTGAATAGGAGGAACTCATGACCATTCATTGGTTTCCGGGGCATATGACCCGGGCGAAACGGCAAATTCAGGATAAATTAAAGTTGATCGATATTGCCATTGAGCTGCTGGATGCGCGAATTCCTATATCGAGCCGAAATCCGATGATTGACGAGATTTTGATGCAGAAGCCCAGACTGGTTGTCCTGAACAAGTCGGATCTTGCCGATCCGATCGTAACGAAGGAATGGGTGCAATATTTTGCGGATCGGGGCATTGCGGCACTGCCCATCGATGCTTCCACGGGCTACCAGGTGAAGGAAATACCGGAACGAGCCAAAGTAGTGCTCAAGGAGAAGATCGATGCGCAAATCCGTAAAGGTATGAATCCGCGCGCCATCCGTGCTCTGATCGTCGGTATTCCGAATGTGGGGAAGTCAACGTTGATCAACCGGATGGCTGGACGCCATATCGCCGCTACAGGGGACAAGCCTGGGGTGACGAAAGGCCAACAATGGATCAAGACGGGCGGGGGCATGGAATTGCTCGATACGCCTGGGATACTATGGCCCAAGTTCGAGGATCAGGATGTCGGCTATCGGTTGGCGATGATTGGTTCGATAAAGGATCAATTGCTTGGTCTGGAAGATGTAGCGTTTTATACGATTCGTTACATGCTCAAGGAATACGCGGATGATTTGAAACTCCGGTATGATCTGGATTCGGTTCCGGTATTCGGGCCGGAGTTGGAGAATGACGCGGTTATTGATGTGATGGAGCAAATCGGACGAAGGCGCGGTTGTCTTCAGAGCGGTGGCAGCGTGAATTTGGAAAAAGCGTCAATGGTTATATTGCGGGATTTACGTGGAGGCAAGCTAGGGAGAATCAGCCTGGAGCGTCCACATTCAAATGGACTGTAGCAGGAAGCACCTGATCCGAGTCGATAACGTTTACGAACCGCCAAACACAGGTGGGACGTGGTTATGGCGCTGGATGGGCGCTTTTTTTCATGATATGGGGAGACAAGACGTTTCCATTACCCGTACAATAGAGAGAGAAACTTGCATAGATTGCTAGAGTCGAAGAGGAGAACCTACATATGCTAGAGTATGAACGCGACTTATGGGGAAGAGGGCTGCAGTTCATTGCTGGGATCGACGAGGTCGGTCGAGGTTGTTTGTTCGGGGATGTGGTAGCTGCTGCGGTTGTGCTGCCGCCTGGACTTGTTATTGAAGGAATTAACGATTCCAAGAAGCTGAGCGAGAAGCGACGGGAAGAGCTCTATAGCGTCATTATGGAAAGCGCAGTGGCCATAGGAGTCGGTCAAGTGGATGCATCCACTATCGATACAATTAATATTAAGCAGGCGGCGAGGCTTGCAATGAAGCAAGCACTGGAGCAAGTGATGGGCACGGTTACACCGGACTACTTACTGATTGATGCGGAGAAAGTAGACAGTGCCTTGCCCCAGCTAGCCGTCATTCATGGCGATGCGCTCAGCCAATCGATTGCGGCCGCTTCGATTATTGCCAAAGTGACACGGGATCGCATGTGTCAGCATTGGGATTCCGATTACCCGGAATATGGCATTGGAGTACATAAGGGGTATGCGACGAAGGTACATCGAGAATCGCTTACGCAATATGGGCCTAGTCCGCTGCACCGCCGTTCGTTCCTGAATAAAATACTAAATGTACAGCAGGAGCTGTTCTAGCATAACAATGAATCAATATTCACGGATTTGCTTTCGTCGATTAGATTCCTAGGATTAAGCTGTAGAAGATCGGACCAATAGCCGATACATAAATCAATAGAGTGAATGTCAGGCGGTATCCAGGTTGTACCCGTCTGCTTAAGGGGGGACGTCCATGAGCATGCAGATCGGACAAATGCTGCGCGGATTAATAGGAGATGTGCAGGTCGGAGATGCGAAATCGCTGGAGCTAAAGGTCGGCCAGATCGTCAAGGGAATGGTGCTACAAATGATCGCGGAGCAAGACGCGCTAGTCAATATTGGCGGTGTGCAAGTTCGAGCTAAGCTGGAAACTCCGTTGCAGCAGGGACAAGTTACGCTGCTTCAGGTGCAGTCGAACTCGAGCGGAGATCAATTGGTTCTCAAGCCGATTGCTTCTCCTGATTCAGCTATGACCGACGATGCTGTGACGACGATGCTGAAAGGGTTCGGGATGAAGGATCAACCGGCTGCCCGAGATATGATCAGGCTGATGCAACAGGCCGGTGTACCGATTAACCGAAGTTCTGTACAGCAAATGCAGGCGGTGATGGGGCAAATCCCTGCTTCGGTTAAGCCAGAGCAATGGGCGGAAGCTTCGGTTGTAGCTATGACGCGGAGCTTGCCTGTCACGGCAAGTACGGTCGGCGCGCTGCATCAAGTGATGTTCGGGCAACCGTTTCACGAGGAGCTGTCGCAGCTGTCGGCCCGGCTGAGCGAGGCGCTGCAGCCTGCGCGCGCAGCGGAGCTGCCGCCGGCCGCCCGCGAGGCCGCCGGCAAGCTGCTCGCGCTGCTCGGCGGCCTCGCCGACGGCGCGCGC
>NZ_JBFUIX010000083.1:0-26685 GCF_056401635.1 Paenibacillus sp. P4_E11
ATTCTACGCTCTCCACGCCGTACTCAATCATCCGGTTGACGGCATTGCTGCCGCCTCCGCCTACGCCAATCACCTTTATTTTGGCTAACTGGTCTGTATCCAAATCAAATTCAAACATAACTCCAAATCCCCCTAACCGTTCCCGTATAATCATAGCGCCGCTAGTCACATGTGTCTTAAATAAATTCGCTGATCCAATTCTTGAACCTTTCCATAATACCGACCTTAGGCTTCTCCGTAGATGCCGTTGGCTTCTTCGCCGAAGTTGTCTTGCGGACGGCCGAAGTGGTACGCTGGCGAGCATACTTGTATACATACTGAATGATGCCGACGCCATTCGTGTAAGAAGGGTCTCGAACACCAATGAAATCCGGAACAGCAATCCGGACTGAATTCTCCAATTCCAATTGGGCAATTTCCAGCATGCCTGGCATGGATATGGCACCACCACTTAGCACATACCCACCTGCCGGCTCTGGATAACCCATCCGGGATACCTCTGAGCGAATCAGCTGGAATATCTCCTGCACGCGTGGCTCAATAATGTTAGCAAGGTCCACCTGAGAAAATTCCTTATCAACATTGCTGCCGATTCGGTTCACCTTGAATACTTGATCGCTGGCTGCATGTTCAAGAACAGCGCAGCCGAATTTCAATTTAATCTTCTCGGCTATATCCAATTGAGTTCGAATGCCAATGGAAATATCGCTCGTAATGTATTCGCCGCCAATCGGGAGTGTAGATGTTGCCATCAGACTGCCCTCATTGAACACAGCAATCGTAGTCGCTCCGGCTCCGATGTCAACCAGTACCGTTCCTATTGATTTCTCATCCTTAGACAGGCACATTTGCCCGGCTGCCAATGACATAAGAATAAGACCGGATACCTTCAAATCTGCCTTCTCCACAACACGAATCAGATTATGTATGGACGTCTTGGCCCCTGTAATGATAGAAGCCTCAACTTCTAGACGAACACCTATCATCCCTCGTGGATCCTGAATGCCTTCCAGACCGTCAACCAAATATTGCTTCGGCACGACGCCTATGATCTCACGTTCAGGAGGAAGAGCGACAACCTTGGAAGCTTGTAATACTCGCTCAATATCTACTTCACCAATTTCGCGGTCTTCATCGGATACGGCCACAACGCCGTGACTGGATTGCAAGGCAATATGATTACCGGTAATGCCGACATAAACATCGGAAATCTGTATACCAACCATGCGCTCGGCATGATCGATCGCATTACGGATCGACTGGATCGTTTGATCAATATCGACAATTGCGCCCTTACGAATACCTTCGGAGTCCGCAGAACCGACTCCGATTATATTAATCGCTCCATTATTCAACTCACCGATGATCGCTCGAACCTTGGATGTACCGATGTCCAAACTCACAATGATGTCATTGCTGCTCAAGCCTTGGCACCTCCCGTATACTGGAAATAAACCTGATATGGCATACTTTGCTTTTGTACATATTCCACACGGTTTATATTTTCCCTCTTTTTTTACTAATTTTTTATTCGTTTTTTTGCGTTTCAATTATTTCCAATTGAATTATTCCATAAATTCAATTCTATCATTTCTTCCAATAAATGAGTAGTGTCTATTTTCGAAAGACTAGCCGTTCTTCTTCGTGTCTTTACCTGGCGTCGGAGTCGGAGAAGGCTTGATATTATAATACTGGTCAAATGAAGTATGGAGATCGGCTTCCAACAATTCCAGAACCCCTGACTCTACATTATTATCTTTCATTCTGGCAATAAACTCTTCAAGATATGGTATTTTATCTGGTAAATAAGTGAYGGTTGTATACACTTCGAATTGGGAACGGGTATACATCTTGATTTTATCATCATACGTCTTCGTGGGAGACGGTTTAATCTCCGAAATCTCCGCCAACATGGCAGTCGGAATGCGGGCCAGCGCCTCGCACAGCTTCAGTCTCCAGGGATCGTCGGCACGCCAGCCGGTCAGGATCGGCTTGTCCATCATGACAGCTTGTCCACCTGTTGGAACTGCCAAGCCGTTCGCCAGAATCGCCTCCATCTTGCCTTCCGCTGTAAATTGAAAAGCGACTCTCGCATATTCTTTGATATGTATCTTGATCAGCCCCGGGAACCTCTTCGTAACCTTGACGTCCTCTACCATAGGCAATTGCTTGACCCGTTCCTTCAACGCAGCAGTACGAATGCCGAAGAAGTGATCGCCAGGCTGTACACCAAGCGACTGCCGTACGGTTTCTACAGGCAGCAGCTCCTGCCCGGTAATATCAATGGTTGCAATCTTGCTGATGGAGGAACGGAAGAATAGTACGGCGAACAGGACGATGAACAGGAGCAACAGAAACCACAGCAGCTTACGGCTCCCGCGCCTTCGCGGCTTCTCTTCTCTTAGAACGGGCATCTTCTCCTGTATAGGCACGTGCATGGTCTTCACCTCCTATTGAACGCCATCGGT
This sequence comes from Paenibacillus sp. P4_E11, assembly GCF_056401635.1. Taxonomy (NCBI): domain Bacteria; kingdom Bacillati; phylum Bacillota; class Bacilli; order Caryophanales; family Paenibacillaceae; genus Paenibacillus; species Paenibacillus sp. P4_E11. Next base: position 2,469 of record NZ_JBFUIX010000083.1, read on the forward strand.
CCCCTTCCACATGGAGAAAGGGGACGCTCGCGGCGCTAGTATTCCATCCTAGTAAACCGTTCCATTGACTACTGATTCGTAACCGGCGTGAACCGTTCGATACGGGCGCCAAGCCGGCTGAACATTCGTTCAATCCGATCATAGCCGCGATCAATATGGTGAATCTGCTCGACAATGGTCGTTCCGTTAGCGGCGAGTCCCGCAATGACCAGCGCAGCCCCTGCCCGCAAGTCAGTTGCTTCAACAGTTGCCCCGTACAGCCGAGGTACGCCACGGATGAAAGCAGAGCTCAAGTCTACGCGGATGTCGGCTCCCATGCGCGCCAGTTCATCGACATGCTTGAACCGGCCTTCGAATATCGTCTCCTTGATAATGCTTAATCCATCGGCCAAAGAGAGCAAAACCATCACTTGCGACTGCAAATCTGTAGGAAATGAAGGATGAGGCGATGTGACGATTCGTTCCACCGCTTTCGGGCGGACTGGACAGCTTACATTCATTATATCACCGTCAATGAGTACTTGAACACCTGCTCGCCGAAGCACATGGGTGACGGAAGTCAAATGCGCCGGGCATACGTGCGTAAGCTGGATGTTCCCTTTCGTAATGGCAGCAGCGACCATAATCGTGCCGGCCACAATCCGATCCGGAATGATGCTATAAGGACTCGGGGTCAGTCGGGTTACCCCTACGATCGTAATCGTATCCGTTCCAGCCCCGATTATCCGCGCCCCCATTGTGTTGAGAAAGTTCTGAAGGTCTTGAATTTCCGGCTCTCTGGCCGCATTGTGGATCGTGGTTGTGCCCTTCGCCATTGCTGCGGCCATCATGATGTTCTCGGTCGCGCCGACGCTTGGAAAATCAAGCACGATATCCGTTCCTTTCAAGTAAGGAGCCCGACATATAATCGTATTCCCTGTCTCTTCGATCACTGCACCAAGTGCCTCAAGACCCTTCAGGTGCAAATCAATCTTACGCTCGCCGATGGCGCAACCGCCCGGTTGATACACTTGAACTTCACCGAAGCGGGTCAGGAGCGGCCCCATCAGGAAGATGGAGGAACGCATCTGCGTCATCAAATGTTCCGGAATGTGCGACGAGTTGGCAGTCAGGGTATCCAGAATGACCGTCTCATCACGAAGCTCCGCCTTGCAACCCAGGCTGCGTAAAATGTTCAACATCACATGAATATCGAGCAAATCGGGCACATTGTCGATCCGATGGGTGCCTTCTGCCATCATGCTTGCTGCCAGAATGGGAAGTGCCGCGTTTTTCGCTCCATGAATACGGATCGTTCCGGACAGGGGCCTCCCACCTTCGATAACCAGTTTTTCCAAAGTTTCACCCTCCCGAAGGCTTGCTGTGCAAGCTGAAACCGGAAGTGTCACAACCGTCATTTCTCTCCAACCATTAGTACCTCGGGAACGAGCTGTATGCCGTAACGTTCTTGAACGACGTACTGCATCTGCTCCATCAAGCGCAGCACATCTTCGGCTGTCGCCTCTCCGGTATTGATAATGAAGTTGGCGTGTTGGGCGGAAACCTCCGCACCTCCAACGCGCAATCCTTTGAGTCCGGCTTCTTCGATCAGCTTAGCTGCGAAGTGTTGGTCCGGATTACGGAACGTGCTACCTGCACAAGGCAAATGCAGCGGCTGCGTGCGAATGCGCCGTTCCTTGTAGGTCGCCTGAGCGGCCGCAATTTCTTTGCGGTCACCGGGAGCGAGCTCGAGCACCGCTTCGGTGACGATCCCTGGCAGCGTATGGAGGACGGAGTGACGGTAAGCGAATAGCAGGTCCTCTTGTTGAAGTCGAACCAGTTCTCCGGTTTCTAGCACAATTTCAGCTTCTTTGAGAATTCGCGACATATCCGAACCATGAGCTCCCGCATTCATGTAAACGGCTCCGCCTACTGTGCCGGGAATGCCCCCGGTGAATTCCAATCCAGTCAATCCTTCCCTACCTGCCTTCACAGAAAGCGTGATGAGCGAATATGCGCCTCCCACATAGACACGATTCTCTTCGAACCGAAGATGGTTCATGCCGGCACCAAGCTTAACGACGATACCGCGTACACCCTTATCTGAGACTAGCATATTCGAACCGCGTCCAATAGGCAGGAACGGCAATTCATGCTGGTGCAGAATACGAATCGTCTCTACAAGCTGGTCTTTATTTTCTGGGATCACAAGAAGATCCGCCGGTCCACCGATTTTCCAAGTGGTATAGGGAGCGAGCGGTTCATTCAGCAACAATTCGCCTACTTGAGCGGCTCGCAATTCGGATATTACAGATTGCATAGGTGAAACCTCCTTTACAGAACTGCGGCTTACCCAACCCTGGCTGCGAAAAAAACGGCCGTATTTTTTCGCTATGCCTAGGTTTGACGAGCATGCTCGGTGTCTGTCACGGCTATAGTGTATAGTATGAGAAACTTATGGTTGTGTGACAAACGCCTATTTTTTATCCGGTCACACGGATGGAAACGGGTGTGTATCATGGATTCGCATGTGATCTCAGCGGGCATTCCGTTCAATCAATGTCAAGATATGCGTCAAGCTGTCTGAGCGAGAATCACTCTGCATGCGGTCAATATAAGGCTGGCGATTGTCGTATAACGTACATATTCGATCAAACAGTAGGCTCGGGGTAAGTTGTTCTTCCTGAATCACGTCGCTGTAACCGCTCGACCGGAACGATTCAGCATTCTGAATCTGATCTCCACGTGAAGCCTGCTTCGATAAAGGGATTAGCAGCATTGGTTTACGCAGCGCCAGAAATTCATAGATCGAAGTAGAGCCAGAACGCGAAATGACAATATCGGCTAATGCCAGAAGATCCGGCAGTTCATGTGTGACATACTCGAATTGCTTGTAACCACGAACCGATTCCAAGGCGGAATCGACATTTCCTTTGCCGCACAAGTGAACGATCTGGAACCTATCCAGCAGCTCCTTCAATCGGTCTCGTACTGCATCGTTGATCGCCTTCGCTCCCAGACTGCCGCCCATGATGAGCAGAACAGGCTTCTGCTTGTGGAAATCGCATAACACCCTGCCACTAGCCTTACTCCCGTTCAATACCTCTTCTCGGATCGGAAGCCCGGTACAGACTGCCTTATCGGCGGACAGATGACGCATCGTTTCGGGGAACGTAACGCAGATGTTCGTAGCGAACGGCAGCGACAACTTGTTGGCCAGTCCTGGCGTCATATCAGACTCATGGATAATAACCGGAATTCGGCGCATCCAGCCTGCCACAACGACAGGGACGGAGACGAAGCCACCCTTGGAGAAGACGACCTGTGGGCGAATTCGTCCAAGGACGCGATAGGCGTCCCACAGTCCCTTGATCACCTTGAACGGGTCTTTCAAATTTTTGAGATCAAAATAGCGACGAAGCTTGCCAGATGAGATCGCATGGAACGGAATGCCTGTCTCCTGGATGATCCCCCGCTCGATTCCTTCAGTAGAGCCAATATAGTGAACGTTCCAACCGGATTCGCGCAGCTTGCTGATGAGCGCCAGATTCGGCGTGACATGGCCAGCTGAGCCACCTCCGGTGAACGCTATTGTTCGTGGACGCATATGACAACTTCACCTCGAATACCGGGAAATGTTAAGTAACACGCCGATCGACGTCAGCATGAGGGTTAGGGATGAGCCTCCCGCACTGATGAGCGGCAGCGTGATGCCGGTTACCGGGAACATCCCGATAACAACACCGATGTTAATAATGACTTGTACCGCTATCATGCCTACAATTCCTACCGCTAGCAAGCTACCAAACGTATCAGGAGCCGTAATTGCAGCGCGCATACCTCTCCAGATGAGCAACATGAACAACAGCAGTACGACAGAACCACCAATAAAGCCTAATTCTTCTGAAATGATGGAAAAGATAAAATCCGTTTGGGGTTCCGGCAAATAACTATACTTCTGCCTGCTCATCCCCAGCCCTAAACCGACTAACCCGCCAGGACCAATGGCATATAGGGATTGAATAATCTGGTAACCTGATCCAAGGGGGTCTTGCCACGGATCGAGAAAGCCAGTAATCCGCTGCAATCGATAGGGGGCGGCCGCAATCAACCCGACGAACCCAGCGAGCCCTACCATTCCCAGCATCGACAAGTGGGAGATTCGTGCCCCTGCCGTGTATATAATGATTAACGAGGCACCGACTAACACAGCGCCGCTGCCCAAGTCCGGCTGTAGCATAATCATGCCGAATGCTGCTCCCATAATTAATAGTGGAGGCATTAGACCTTTCTTGAACCTGGTAATACCGGACTGCTCATCGGACAAAAGCTTGGCCAAAAATATAATCATCCCCATCTTCATGAACTCCGAAGGTTGAATGCCGAGCGAGCCGATCCCTAACCAACTGCGGGCTCCCCCGCGGATGACGCCGATCCCCGGAATAAGCACGATCACAAGCAGGATGAAACAAATAATTAACCCAGGCTTAGCGTATTTCTTCCATACCCAATAATCCACATTCATTGTGAAGAACATGGCAATCACGCCTAGCACGGCGAATACGAGCTGGCGCTTCAAGTAGTATCCGTAATCGCCGAATTCGTGAAAAGCGAGTACGGCGCTGGCGCTGTACACCATCACAACGCCAATCGTCAAAATCAACAACGTAGACAACATAATCCAGGGATCGGGAGTAGAACGAACCTTTGACATCGCCGCACACCTCTTGCAACAAGATTGAGGGGCTTGTTCACTCCCCCCTATTATACAAGATTATGCACCGACTGTTTAAAAATGCGTCCACGTTCTTCATAAGACTCGAACATATCCCAACTTGCACAGGCCGGCGAGAGCAACACGATATCTCCCTCGGCAGCGAAAGCGTAAGCTTCCGTAACGGCAGAGCGGAGCGTATCGGCTGCGCTGTTAGCAGTATCGACCGTTTTCACGTTGGAAATCCCCGCCAATGCTGCAACATCTGCAAATTTATACCTAGTCTCGCCTAACGAGACAACAGCTTTCACTCGCCCCTGCATGTAAGGAAGCATGTCTGTGTATTGGGAATTGCGCTCCTTACCGCCTGCAATCAAGATAACAGGCTGCTGGAACGTTGCCAACGCTTTTATCGTAGCCAGGGAATTCGTCGCCTTGGTGTCGTTGTAGAACGTTACCCCGTTCACCTCTCTCACAAACTCCAGGCGATGTTCCACGCCGTGGAACTGCTGCAGCGCGGTACGGATCGCGTCTACACCAACACCTGCAGCAAGCGCCATTGCTGTGGCTGCGAGTGCATTCTCGACATTGTGCTTGCCGGGAATGCCGAGCTGCCTTGCTCCGACAATCGGAACAATCCGATCATCCATACCGCTGCATACGATGGTATGGCTGTCTGTGAGCGCCTCTCCCTCGGCAAGCGGCGGGTCGATGTAAACCCCTTGCTGCAGTCGCTCCCTCGTCGAGAACGGCCACAATCGGCCTTTCACCGCCCCTTGACGGATGAGCGCTCGACAAGTCGGATCGTCCCAGTTCAGTACCGCTACATCATCTTGGGTCTGATTGGCGAACAGCTTCGCCTTAGAAGCGATATAATCCTCCATCGAACCATGATAGTCCAGATGGGCTTCGCTTATGTTCAGCAGACTGGCAATACGAGGCTTGAAATGGCTCGTACCCTTCAGTTGGAAGCTGCTCAGCTCCACGATCATCCAATCGTCAGCCGTCGCTTCCTCCGCCGCTTCGCAGAGCGCACGGCCGATATTACCAGCGATTATGGGTGATAGTCCAGCTTCACGCCATATCTCGCCGACCCATGTCGTCGTTGTCGTTTTCCCATTGGATCCTGTAATCCCAATAATTGGAGCTTGGCAAATCAAACTCGCGACTTCCACTTCCGTCACAATTTCTATCCCCAGTCGCAACGCTTCCTGGATGGGCGCGATTGAATAAGGTATACCTGGATTCTTAACTACAAGCGAAACACCCGGATGGATTAAGGTGTCCGGATGTCCACCGCATAGAACAGAAATACCCAGAGCCGTAAGTGGATCGGCTTCAGGGCATAGGTCGCGCGTTTTCTGATCGTTCACTGTCACGATAGCACCCAGCTCATGGAACAGCTTAGCTACCGCAACACCGCTTCGTGCAAGACCGAGAATGATAACTTCTTTCCCGGCGTAGTGAGAAGGATGGTTCATTTGATACACCTCATAGCGTAATTAGTGCCACAGCTGCAAACAGCAGGCCGACCAACCAGAATGTAATTACGATTCGCCACTCCGACCAGCCCACAAGTTCATAATGGTGATGAATCGGACTCATCTTGAACACGCGTTTCCCACGTGTCTTGAATGAGACGACTTGAATGACAACGGACAACATCTCTAGGACGAATACGCCGCCAATTAGCAAGATAAGCAATTCCGACTTGGTCAGAACCGCCACGGCGGCCAAGCCCCCGCCAATGCCAAGTGAACCGGTATCTCCCATGAACACTTTGGCGGGATGGGCATTGAACACGAGAAAACCGAGTACAGCACCGACCATGGCAGCCGAGAATATCGCTGTCTCCTGTGTGGAATGCATCATCGCGATGACGGTATAGGCGCCGAAGGCGATTGCGCTTGTACCCGCCAATAACCCGTCCAGGCCGTCTGTGAAGTTAACCGCATTGGACATGCCAAGCATCATGATCACGACGAACGGAACATACAGCCACCAACCCACGCTAAGCGTGAAGTCCGTGAAGGGTATACTTATATCGGTGTTATGTCCGTTGCGATAAAGCAAGTAGCAGACGATACCCGAGATGAGCAGCTGACCGAACAACTTCTGTCTGGCTGTTAATCCTAACGACCGTTTAAACAAAATTTTGACATAATCGTCCAGAAAACCGATTAATCCATACCCGAGTGAGGCAATGAGCAGGATGACCGCATCGGCTGTTTTATCGGAAAACCGCAGGAAAGCCAAAGAGAGAGCAAGCAGGATGATCGTGCCGCCCATTGTCGGCGTTCCCGCTTTCTTCAGATGTCCTTGCGGTCCGTCTGTACGGATCTGTTGGCCGAATTTCAAACGTCGTAATATCGGAATGAACAACGGCCCTGCAATAAGCGCTAGTACAAAAGCAGCTCCGAGCGTAAACAGGATCACATTCATATCCATTCGCATCTCCCCCTCTCCTGATTAATTGGAATGCTCCAGTAACAAGTTCACAACTTCTTCCAGCTCCATTCCTCTGGAGCCCTTCACTAGAACGATGTCTTCCGCTTCGGATACACGCAGTACTTCTTTCACGATATCCGCTTTCGACTCGAACCATTTCACTTTGCCAGGAGTGAATTTCTTGGCAGCTGCATTCACGATCTCACGAGACAATGGGCCGTAAGCGTAAACGTAATCCAACTGCTCGGAGCTGAGCAGGTTGCCGATTTCGGCATGATATTCGACCTCTCGCTCCCCAAGCTCCAGCATATCGCCGAGAACAATTATTTTGCGACGATAGCCTTCCAATGTGTGGAGCAGCTCGATCGCTGCCTTGGTCGATGTAGGGCTTGCATTGTAGGCATCGTTCAATATGGTTAACCCGGAAGGAGCTTTCATCTGCTCGATCCGCATCCCGGTCAGCCGAACCGACTTCAGTCCTCTAACTACATCGACATCGCTAACTCCCATATACTTGGACACCGCAATAGCCGCCAGAGCGTTAATCACGTTATGATGACCGAGCAGCGGAATATAGAAGGTTAGAGACTCATTCGTTTCCAGAGTAAAATGCGTGCCGAGATCGTCCATCAAAACACCGGACGGGAACAAATCACTGCTATCCGTCGAGCCGAACCGGTAACGCAGCAAACCATCTGGCTTCGGCACTATAGGCAGCATCTGTTCGAGCAACGGCTCATCGCCGTTATAGACCAGAAGTCCGCCTTCCTTCATCCCGATCAACACCTCGAGCTTCGCCTTCGCAATCTCTTCGCGGGAACCGAGATACTGCAAGTGCGCTTCGCCTACGTTCGTAATAATTGCCGCTTCAGGCTCCGCTATCTCTGACAGCAATTCGATCTCGTGACGAGCTCTCATGCCCATCTCAAGAACAGCCATCTGCGTATCTTCGCTCATCTCCAGAATGGTTAGCGGCAACCCGATATGTCCATTCAAATTTCCCGCGGTCTTGTGCACCTTATAAGTTGTTCGCAGTATGGAAGCCACCATATCTTTGGTCGTCGTCTTCCCGTTGCTGCCTGTCACGCCGATAATGCGCACTGGCAGTTGCAGCCGATAGGCGTGTGCGAGCCGCTGAAGCGCCGCAAGCGCGTCATCTACGAGGATTACCGGCAAGCCGTCCGGTACCGGCTGATGATCTTCCTGCCACAAGGCGGCAACCGCCCCTTTGCGGATCGCTTCTTCGGCGAAATCATGGCCGTCGAAGTTGTCTCCGATAATCGGAACGTACAGATTACCAGCCTGAATCGTGCGGGTATCCTTGGATACCCCTGCAATGGCAATCGTCTCGTCAATCCCATTCGGGTTCGACCCGTTGACCATTTGTACTATCTGTGAAAATGTGCGTCTTATCACTTGTTATTTCCCCTTATCGCTTCTTGGGCGACCAACCGGTCGTCAAAATGGTTCACAGAACTGCCTATGATCTGGGTCGTCTCATGGCCCTTTCCCGCAATTAATACTACATCGCCGGGGCTTGCCATTTCAATAGCCTTTTGGATCGCTTTCTTGCGATCCGCTTCCAGCTCATAGCGCTTATCGTCCAAACCTCCCGCCAGCAATCCCGGTTCAATCTCTTGCAAGATCGACTCCGGCGGCTCCGAACGGGGATTATCTGATGTGACGATCACATAATCGCTATACCGCGCAGCAATACGTCCCATCTGCGGACGTTTGCCGCGATCCCGATCTCCGCCACAGCCGAACACCGTAATGATTCGGCCTTCTGCTAATTCACGAACTGTAGTCAGCGCATTCTCCAGGCCATCAGGTGTATGAGCGTAGTCGACCACAACTGCATATTCCCGCGGACCTTCAACGAGTTCCATTCGCCCAGGCACGCCCCGCACACGCTCCAGGCTCAGCTTGATCAGCTCCAGCGGGAAGCCTTCCACTAACATAGCGGTTACTGCGGCGAGCGCGTTGTACACATTGAACTTGCCGATCAGCTTCATCCGAACTTCTGTACTGCCGGCGAACGAGGATATCGTAAACGATGTGCCTTGTGAAGTGATGCGAACTCCGCTAGCCTGCACATCGCAGGAGAAATCGAGTCCGTATGTAATCACTTCAACCGCAGTAGCTGACGCATATGAAGCCGAAGCCTTATCATCGCCGTTCAGAATCGCATATTGTCTTCTTGCCGGATCCTCTCGATACGCATTGCTGAGCCGGGCGAAGAACAACGCTTTGGAAGCCTGGTAACGTTCCATCGTACCGTGGAAGTCCAGATGATCTTGCGTTAAGTTGGTGAAGATCGCAGTCCGGAATGAGCAGCCCTTGACACGCCCCAGTTCCAACGCATGACTCGACACCTCCATCACACAGGCGTCCGTTCCGGCTTCTACCATACGACTTAAGCTGCGCTGCAAATCAACCGCCTCCTGAGTCGTACGCTCAGCTTCGGTCCACGTCTCACCGATCTTCATTGCAATCGTCCCTAACAGCCCGGTTTGCCAACCCATATCACTCATTAACTGCTCGAGAATGTAGCTGGTCGTCGTCTTCCCGTTCGTCCCCGTTACCCCGATCAGCTTCATCTGTTCGCTAGGATAGTTGTAGAAATGGGTTGCTAACATGGCCATCGCCAATCTAGCATCCTTCACGATCAGAACAGGCAGGTCTACTGGGACAGGACGCTCTGCTACAAGCGCAACAGCGCCCTTTGCGGCGGCTGCAGCCGCATAGTCATGTCCGTCGTGAACGAGTCCAGGGATACACAGGAACAACTCGCCGGGTAAGACCTTACGAGAATCTGTCTGGATTCCGGTTATTTCAATGGAACCGTCGCCTTCCAATCTGCTGAGCAACAGCAGTGTGGCCAATTCCTGCAACTGCATACCGACCTCTCCTTCCTGCTTCTGAATCCGACCTACCCGCAACCTTATCTATTATAGACAAAAAACAGCGCGGAAAGAATCAGTTATTGACATGGTTGGACAAATAAATGCGAATCGTCGATCCCTTCTCAACCCGCTGTCCAGCCTTAGGAGCCTGACTGATCACTTCGGACCCGGTTCCGAACTTCTCTAGCAAGAAGTTCGAGTTCATATCTTCGTATATATCGCTAACGGTGCGACCTACCAGATCCGGCACTTCCACAACCGTCGTTTCTCCATATCGATAGTCCTTAGCCAGCTGATCCTTGCTCGGTTCCACACCCATATAACGCAATGTATCCCCCATAATGTTGCGAACGATCGGCGCAGCGATTAATCCTCCGAATTGCAATCCCTTCGGATCGTCCACGGCAATGTAGATGACAACCTTCGGATCGTTCGCTGGAGCGAATCCAATGAACGAGACGATATGCTCATCTGGCGAATAGCGGCCGTTGATTACTTTCTGTGCCGTACCCGTCTTGCCGCCTACGCGGTATCCGTCGAGAAAGGCATTACGTCCAGTCCCCTTGGCCACCACGCTTTCCAGCGCTTCCCGGACTGTCTTGGACGTTTCCTCAGAAATGACTTGTCGCACCAGTTCCGGCTGTACAGCCTCAACCGTCTGACCGGTTTCGGGGTTCACCCAGGCTTTCGCTAGATGAGGCTTGAATAGCTTGCCGCCGTTGATCGCGGCGGACACCGCCGTAATCTGCTGGATCGGGGTAACCGATACCCCTTGGCCGAATGCCGTCGTCGCCAGCTCAACAGGACCTACACGGGAAGGTTTGAACATAATTCCATTTTCTTCACCGCCTAAGTCGATCCCGGTTTTTTTGCCGAAGCCGAACTTGCCGATATAATCAAACAGCTTTTCCTTCCCTAACCGTTGCCCTAGTACTACGAATCCAGGGTTACAGGAGTTTTCCACAACTTGCAGAAACGTCTGACTGCCGTGGCCTCCGCCTTTCCAGCAACGAAGTCTTGCCCCGCCGACCTCGATAAAGCCCGGATCGTAGAAGCTCTCCCGTTTCAGATCGACTTTCTTCTCCTCAATAGCGGATGCAAGCGTGATGATCTTGAATGTGGAACCAGGCTCATAGGTCATCCAGATCGGCAAATTCCGATTGTATACTTCCTGGGGATAATCTCTGAAGTTCGTAGGATCATAGGTAGGACGGCCCGACATAGCCAATATCTCACCTGTGTTCGGATCCATGGCTATACCGATTACATGCTTCGCTTGAAACTGCAGCATCGCCTGATCCAACTCGCGTTCCATGAACGATTGAATTTGTTTATCCAGCGTCAGGGTCAGATTCAACCCATCCATCGGCTGTGTATAGCGGTCAGAGGAATTCGGCATCGTCCCGCCTCGTGCATCAGCCAAGTAGGACACATTCCCTTGTTTCCCGCTCAATTCCTTATTGTAAGCCAGCTCAATACCGGTGAGCCCTTGATTATCAATACCGGTGAAGCCCATCACATGCGAAGCGAATGAACCAAACGGATAGTACCGCTTATTATCTTCCGCCACGACAATGCCCGGCATATTCAGCTTGCGAATCTCCTCGGCTTTTTCTTCCGTAATTTTACGTCCGCCTGGATTAATTTTGACGATAGATTCCCGCTTCTTCACTAATCCAAGCACGGTCTCTTCGCTCATTTCCAGAATACGTGCCAGCTCTCTGGAAGCTGTCTCAGCATCCTTCACCTGTGCAGGTATCGCCATAACCGATGGAGAAGTCACGTTGTACGCCAGCTTCACACCGTTGCGGTCCCACAATTCACCGCGTTTGGCCGCGAACGGAATAATCCGTCTCCAGTTATCCTCGGCCTTCTGTGCCAGCTCACTGCCTTTCCATAACTGAACATACCCTAGCCGAACGAGCAATGCCGCAAAAATGAAAGTGCTGAGGATGAGTGCTAGAAACAGCCGGCGTCGAACAGTTACGTTAGATACTTTCACGGCAGGTCGTCCCCCTTCGCTTCGATTCATCATAATCTGAAACGTTGCATGGCAGAGACTTGTCTCCATAACGTTTCATAACATGACTATTCGGTTGCGAAATCGGATAGAACAAGCTGTCTGTATGACCCTTACGGTTTTTTGTTCGATGGAGTCGGTGTTGGGTTCGGTGTCCCTTGCTTCGAAGTATTGGACGACGCTGCATTACCCGATTTGGGCACGTTGCCAGAAGGGACATTTGCCGCTGCAGTCGTATCCGGGATCTCGTGCCACGGTTTCAGCTCCAGGCGAACTTGCTTCTTTCCCCCCTCGGACGTTAACGTCTGACTCACCACATACCCTTCACCTGATACTAGACACTCCACTTTCATATAGGAGCATAATTCCAATGCATCTCTAAGCGATTTACCCTTCATATCCGGCAGCTCGGCTTCTTCAATCGGCTCMGTTATCATATAAATTCGCTGAGCAGCGACGATTTCCGTTCCAGGGACAGGATATTGCGATACGATTTTCGCCCCTTTTCCTATAGTCTCGAACGAAATTTTTGAAGCAGTCAGTGATTTTCTAGCATCTGCGATCGGTTGATTGATAAAATCAGGCACCAACACTTTCTTCTCGACATTCGTTGTCGTCTCCGATTTCACTTTCCCCGATACACCTAGGTAGCGCAAGCTTTGCGACATGATTTCTTTGAAAATTATCGGAGCTACCTTGCCAGCATCATGAAAGTCTCCCTTCAAGTCCGGCTTATCGGCTACAATCGCAATCAGGATCTGAGGGTCTTCCGCCGGTGCATACCCAACGAATGAGGTTAGCCAAGTATCCGCAGAATACTTGCCATCGATAACCACTTGCGCCGTCCCCGTCTTACCTGCAACACGATACCCTTCGATAAATGCATTTTTACCTGTCCCGATCGCTTGGTCGGACACGACCTGCTCCAGATATTCGGTCACCTTCTGTGCCGTTGCACCCGAGACGACCTCGCGGACGATCTGCGGTTCGTTGTTCTGCAGCACCTCACCTGTTCTCGTATCCTTGACCGACTTCACGATGTAAGGCTTCATTAGCTTGCCGCCATTTGCCACTACAGCATAGGCCGCTGCCTGTTGTAACGTAGTCACGGAGACTTTGCCTTGGCCATAAGTTGCAGTAGCATAATCGACCGGATATCTGAACGAAACCAATCCTTTCGCTTCCCCCGGTAAATCGATGCCGGTCCTCTCGCCGAAGCCGAATTTAGCGATATAACTTTTCAACTTTTCGTTCCCAAGCTTCTCATACCCCAACTTAACGAAGGCTACATTGCTGGAGCGCTTGAGACCGTCCAAGTAACTCATCTTCCCCCAGCCCACAGTGTTCCAGTCATGTATAGTCCGGTCTGTCACATCAATCGTTCCCGACTGATACTTTTCTTCCGGATTGAAGACACCTTCCTCAATGGCTGCTGCTAACGTAACAAGCTTGAATGTGGAGCCTGGCTCGTATTGGGACGCGATGGCATGGTTATAGAAATCCTTAGTGTCATTCGTTTCCCAATATTGCGCTGGATTGAAATTCGGATAGTTGGCCATCGCCAATATTTCCATCGTCTTCGGATTCACAGCAACAGCAGATAAGCTCTTAGGTTTCCATTGCAAGTAGGCTTTTTCCATTGCTGTTTCCATATAGGATTGAATTTGCTGGTCCAGTGTCAGTTGGATCGATTTCCCATCAACAGCTGGCTCATAGCTAGCCTTCGCATCCGGCAACTCGTACCCCTTCCGGTCCTTCTCCGTGATAATTCGGCCGGCCTTGCCGCTTAGAACATTATTGTAAGACCACTCCAGACCACCAACCGCTTTGCCATTCTTGTCAAAGTAACCAAGTACATGAGCAGCTATCTTATTAGACGGATAATAGCGCTTCTGGGCTTCCTCCAAAAAGAGTCCGTGAAGGTACAAGTTATTGCGATTATCATTGGGCTTCTCCAAATTGAAGAACGCCATGATTTCATCAGCCTTGTCATTATCGATCTTCCAGCCCTCGTTACGGATTTCCACCCATTGGAAATATTCTCCATCATCCTTCTTCTTCGTTACCATCTCCATAATATCCGACTCTGGCTTACCCAGGATCGAGCTCAATCCACGAGCAATTTCCCGCTCCTGCTTCAAGGCATTAATGACCTTCGGGTTGACGATGACCGTATAGGAAGGCCCATCTTCAGCGAGTACATGGTTGTTGCGGTCAAGAATAGAGCCACGTAGGGGCTGTAGCACCTTATCTTTCTCCCACATCACTTGCGCCTTTTCCATTAAACCAGAAGCGTCTACTACTTGCAAAAAATACATTTTACTTATGAGGACAACAAAAAATAGGGTGAATATTCCCCCTATCCATAAAGTTCGTAGCTTCGTTCTCTTCGTCATCAGTCCATCCCCTCTATTCGGTTTTTAGAGCGACCGGAGCTTTCGACGAATGACTGTCGGTTTGCTTGGTAGCAATCGGATTGACCTGATTCACTTGATTCACTTGCTTCTCATTCGGTCCAAGCCCGTACTGGTTCGCCATCTCCTGCAGACGCTTTGGGTCCTGAGCTTTGCTTATTTCCAGCTTCAACTTATTGTTCTCAACCTGCAGAGTTTTGACTTCTTTTTCTATCATCTGGATCCGCGTGTTCATTTCGTAGATTTGAGCGTAACGCCATATGATGACACCAGCCACTACAACGCAAATCAGCACCGTGAACAAATAAAGCAGCTTCTCCTGCACAGGAATCGGTCTCCGACGATAAACGGTTTTTTTCGTTTCCTTGATCTGGGGCTTGCGATTTTCTTTCGGTTCAAGCGCCAAATTCCCATGTATGTATGCTGACACGTTACGTTACCTCCTTCATGATTACCGCTCTATTTTTTCTGCGATTCTTAGCTTGGATGATCGCGCTCTAGGATTCAGATCCAATTCTTGCTCCGTAGGCACCAACGGCTTGCGGTTCACTAACTTCACAATACCGTTCGCATTCCCACATACGCACATTGGAAAATCCGGAGGGCACGTACATTTCCCGATATACTTGGCGAATGTCGTCTTGCAAATACGATCCTCTAGGGAGTGAAACGTAATAACAGCCGCTCTGCCCCCTGGAGTCAAACAACGGACTGCTTGCTCAAGCGCGTCTTCGAATGCACCTAATTCGTCATTCACGGCAATTCGAATGGCCTGGAAGCTGCGCTTGGCGGGATGTCCGCCTGTTCTACGCGCTGCAGCCGGGATGCCTTGCTTGACTAGCTCCGCCAACTGACCAGTCGTTGCAACCGGCTCCTTAGCCCTGGCAGCGACAATCGTCTTGGCGATTCGTCGGGCGAACTTCTCTTCCCCGTATTCGAACAGAATGCGCGATATCTGCTGTTCACTCCACTCGTTCACGATGATCTTGGCCGTTAATGATTCGGTCTGGTCCATCCTCATGTCCAACTCGGCATCGTGATTATAGCTGAAGCCGCGGTCAGCATCATCGAACTGTGGCGAAGAAACACCGAGATCGAACAGAATGCCATCAACTTGCGGGACACCCTCTGCATCCACAGGCACTTGGAGCTTGGTCAACTCGCGCTGCAAATGGCGAAAGTTCGAGCGCACCAATGTTACATGGTCCATATAATCGGCTAGAATGACTTCGGCATTGGCTAGCGCAGCATCGTCTTGATCGAAGGCGATCAACCTTCCGCCCACACCTAACCGGGAAGCGATTAGCGCGCTATGTCCAGCTCCTCCCAATGTGCAATCCACGTAGATGCCGTCCGGCTTTACGTTCAATCCGTCAACGGACTCTTCCTTCAAAACCGTTATATGATGAAACACGTTTAATATCCTCCGCTATAAATCAAAGTTGAAGTCTACGAGCTTCTCCGCAATTTCATTGAAAGTCGACTCAGACTGTTTAAAGTAGCTTTCCCAAACTTGCTTGCTCCAAATCTCTACTCGGTTGGAAACCCCGAGAACGACACAATCTTTATCTAATTTGGCATATTCACATAACGTATTGGGAAGGTTCACTCGCCCCTGCTTATCCAATTCGCATTCAGTAGCACCAGAGAAGAAAAACCGGGTAAACGCGCGAGCATCAGATTTCATAAGCGGCAATGACTTAAGCTTCGATTCGAGTATCGCCCATTCACCCTTAGGGTAAACGAATAAGCAATTATCGAGACCGCGGGTGACGACGAATTCGGAACCGAGAGCATCACGGAATTTGACAGGAATAATCATGCGACCCTTTTCATCAACGGTGTGCTGATATTCCCCCATGAACATCCGTGCGCCCCCCCTTCTCCTCCACTTTTACCCACTTTTCACCACCAATATGAACAAATTCGMCACTACAACAAAAAATCCTGCTTTTAAGGGCAGGATTCTCAAAAAAAGTTTATGCCGTTAATCGGATGAGGAATCGTCAACAGGTGGCGCAGCAGATCGGTTCTCCTGTCTGAGCTGTAAGGCTCGCTGTTGTTGCTTTATAGCAATCCCCCGACGCTTACGAATCCACAAGATGAACGGCGTCCCTACAATCGCAAGAACGAGCAAGACCGGAAGCGCACCCGCGATGAACAACATTAGAGCCTGGAGCACATCCATCATAACGGCAGCACTCTTCGAAGCCGTATGCTTCAATTGCGTTCCGAACGAATCCGTTTGCTTATCTTCCGCTTTCTTGGCTGCTTCAAGCTTTTGGTAGATCCGAATTTCCACAGTGGAGAACGCAACATTTTGCTCCAGATACGTCATGCGGCCTTTAATCTTCTCGATCTCTTCTTGTACTTTACCTAATTCGTTCGAGAAGCTGATCAGTTCCTCTGTCTTGGCCGACTTGCCGAGGAAATCCAACAACCTGGACTCGACCACCTGCTTCGCTTTCAAGCGAGACGTTAAGTCAACGAATTCCTCGGTCACATCTTGACCTTGAATACTTTGCTGAATCGTCTTGGGCTTCATCTGCTCCAATGCGGCGATAAATCCAGTAAATCCGTTAGAAGGCACCTTGACCGTCAGCGTGCCGCTCTGTTCATACGTTGTCCGGTTCTCGGAAAATTGGACAATATATCCTCCGGCAAGCAGCGCTTTGTTCTTAATGTCGGACACGGCATCCCCATAATGCCCCACTTCCATGACAATATTCGCTTTGTACAAGATTTTGCGATCGAAGGCTCCAGCGCTGTCAGCGAGGGCCAGTCCATAGGCACTCGATGTTGGTGCCGATGCGCCAGCCGCCTTGCCGGCTTCCTGCTTCGCCTTTGTATCGGCGTTGTTCAAGGCGCTCGATGTTGATTGCACACCCGTTGTATTAGAGGCTGTGCTGCTCGAACGACTGCCACTCTGATCCGCTGCAGCTGACGGTGCGTTCCCTGCGGAAGTAAACGCTGATTGCGGTGCGCTCTCCTGCTTGCTGCTACTACTGCAACCTGCCGCTACTAGCAGCAGCAACATGAGCCATAATGCTACCCAACCACCACCATGCACCCTACTGCCTTTCCATTCGCTTCTTCGCCGTCTGTTATCCACTGAATGGAACCCCCTCTATACGTAGTCGTTGAACCGCTTTCGCAAGCGTCTACTGCAACAGACGCAATTGTATAGGAAGTGGTTGCATAATATTGGTAGTTTCTTAAAATAAAAAACTCCGCCTTGGCTTCAATAGCCAAGACGGAGCAGATGATTACAATTCTTAATGTTCAGCCCAGCTGTCCAGGTAGGACTTCTGTTGGTCGGTCAGCTTGTCGATCCCTTTGCCTAACGATTCCAACTTGAATCGAGCGACTTGCTCGTCAAGCTCGTAAGGAACGTTAACAACGCTGTTCCCAATCGCTTCATATTGATCGTTCACGTACTTAAGCGACATCGCTTGCAGCGCAAACGTCATATCCATAATCTCAGCTGGATGCCCGTCGCCGGCAGCCAAGTTCACAAGACGGCCTTCGGCCAAAATGTACACTTTGCGTCCATCTTTCAACGCATACTCTTCGATGTTGCGACGAACCGTGCGCTTGGATACGCTTCTTGCGTCCAGCTCCGGCTTGTTCACTTCTACATCGAAATGGCCTGCGTTCGACAAGATCGCGCCATCCTTCATCACATCGTAATGCTCGCCGCGAATAATATCACGATTCCCCGTCACGGTGACGAAGAAATCGCCAACCTTGGCCGCTTCTACCATAGGCATTACATCGAATCCGTCCATGTAGGCTTCGACTGCTTTGATCGCGTCGATCTCAGTCACGATAACATTCGCACCAAGCCCTTTGGCCCGCATCGCTACGCCTTTACCGCACCAGCCATAACCGGCCACGACAACGGTCTTACCCGCTACCACGAGATTCGTCGTCCGGTTGATACCATCCCATACGGATTGGCCTGTTCCATAACGGTTATCGAACAAATATTTGCAGAACGCATCATTGACGGCTACCATCGGGAACTTCAGTTGACCTTCCTTCTCCAATGCCTTCAATCGCAATATACCCGTCGTCGTCTCTTCAGCTCCGCCTCTTACTTGCGGAAGTAGGTCTTGACGTTCCGAGTGCAGGATCGTAACCAGGTCGCCGCCGTCATCGATGATCAGATCCGGTTTCGTCTCAAGTGCATGAATCATTAGTGCCTTATATTCTTCCGGGGATGGATTGTATTTGGCGAATACCGTAATTCCGTCTTCCACCAGAGCCGCACAAACGTCATCTTGCGTGGAGAGCGGGTTGCTGCCCGTAATCGTAACTTCAGCGCCACCGGCCTGAACAACCTTGGCCAAGTAAGCCGTCTTCGCCTCCAGGTGAAGCGAAATCGCTACCTTAAGCCCCTTGAACGGTTGCTCCTTCTCGAACTGCTCGCGAATACGGTTCAATACAGGCATGTGCGCCTTGACCCAATCAATCTTCAAATGTCCGTCTGGTGCTGCGGTAGGATCTGCAATAATACTGCGTTCTTTGGCTGACATATGTAGCCTCCTCAATGTTTTGGATAAAATAATCGGGCATTAAAAGTATACTATTCGGTGCATCCCATTCGGTAACAAGGGCAAGTCAATCAATTCCTTCAACCAGCCATCGCCATACTTGACCAAATAAGCGAGTGTGTTGAACACTCTTTCCTGCGGCTTGCCCTGCGGCAGGAGCGAAACGCGAAGACGTTCCCAGTGACGCAATGCTGTGTCGAACTGTGATTCGAATGCTTCATTCGCCCGCGTCTCAAGAAATTCGATCTGCTCGACGATTTTCTGCATATTCGTTTCGCCAAGCTTGCGCATTCCGGGATTGATCTCCCCGATCGTGTCCACGACAGGCTTGTACATATCCGCGAAACGTTGCTTGATCTCCGCGAACTTGTCCTTTAACTGCATCGATCCTTGTTCTTCCAGCCATATCTGCTTCTTTCGATCGTAATGCTGGATAACGTCCTCGAAAGTAAGACCATACTTGCCCATCTGCTTCTGCAGAGTCCCTTCTACGAGCGTAAACTCCATACGGGACTCCAGGATCGGCATCTGCAGATCAAATTGTTCAAACGCGTGCTTCAGAGTACCCCAGTAAGCCATCTCCGAACTGCCTAACACAACGGAGAGCACAGGGAACAAATAATCCTGCATAAGCGGTCGCGTCATGACATTATTGCTCAAGAGCTCGGGCTGGGAATCGGCGATTCCTAGCAGTTCCTCCGGTGTCAGCTGCAATTGTCCGCGCTTATCCGAATACATCCCATCTGCATAGTTCAACAGCAATCGTTCACCCTGATGCACAATGAACAGATTCGCCTGATCCGGACGAACCTCGGCCTGTGGAGCGAAACCCAACTGCTGCATATGAGATTGAGCGGCGATTAACGTAGAGCTGAGCTCTCGCTCACCTTGAACCAGTCTGCGGAACATTGGAGCTTCCAACTGTCGAACGGCTGAATCGGCTGAATCGACCAGGATGAGACCGTATGCGCCAAACCATTGGGACAGTAGTCGGGCGAAGCTGTCGGACAAGGAATCCGAATCCAGGCAAGCCTGACGAACTTGTTCCATCAAGGGAGCTTTGAACTCGGTATTCATTAAAGATGCGTCTAGTTGGGCAAGCGCTTCTTCCCATTCCCCCCTGGAGATAGTGACCTGGCTGATCGGTCCTCTCTTGTCAGGGACTGTTGCTAGTTTGATTTTATGGATAGAAAGCGAATCCGTCAATACATTCACGTGATTCACTTCGTCCAAATCATGATCTTCACCTGCGATCCAGAATATCGGCACGACGCGTCGGTTCAACTGCTGCGATGCAGCCCGTGCTACCTGCAACACGGTAATCACCTTATGGATGACCAACAAGGGCCCCGAGAACAACCCGGCTTGCTGACCACCTATGACGACGAGCGTGCGCGGATCGCGGAGCGACTCAATCGCCTCCAGCGCTTCAGGAGCATTCCCGACGGCTACATTGTAGGCTCGCAACACATCGACTAGCTTCACTCGATCTGCCGAAGGACGATTCTCGTTGGCATCCAACCAATTCGCCCTAGCCTGAATGCTTTGAGGATCGTTCGGATCATAAGCATACATGGAGCTTACATCTTGGAATTGTTCCATATAATTACGGGTTAACGGCTGATTCGGCCGCCATATGTATTGTTCAATTCTCATACCCGGACCTCCCTCATGGTTAGAAGCCGCTCTATTTGGTGATTGCTCTTCCTTGCACCTATTCGATTTTACCTCTAGGAACGGTTTTCGTCAAAAAAAGTCATATTTTCAGCGTCGAGTAAACCAACTATTTCATTGTATGAAATAAACCGGCCCCTGCAAGGAAAGGAGCCGGCTCTAACTTGTTATTAAGCAAAGTGACAAGCTGCCCAGTGTCCAGGTCTAGTCTCCACCAATGGCGGCTCTACGTGGATACACTTCTCCGCAGCAAGCGGACAACGCGTACGGAATTGACAGCCGCTAGGCGGATTAACCGGGCTCGGGAGATCACCTGAGAGCACAATACGCTCGCGGTTCGCTTCAATCTCCGGATCCGGGATCGGAATTGCCGATAACAGCGCCTTCGTATAAGGATGAGTCGGATTCGAATACAGCTCATTGCTCTCTGCAATCTCCACAATCTTCCCCAGGTACATGACTGCGACGCGGTCGCTGATATGCTTCACCATCGACAGGTCATGGGCGATGAACATATAGGTCAAGCCCATCTTGCGTTGCAGCTCTTGCAGCAGGTTCACAACCTGCGCTTGAATCGAAACGTCCAGCGCAGAGATCGGTTCATCGCATATGATGAACTTCGGGTCAACCGCTAATGCCCGGGCAATCCCGATCCGTTGACGTTGACCACCGGAAAACTCATGCGGATAGCGGGTGGCATGGTCCGGATTCAGCCCGACCAAGTCCAGCAGCTCCTCGATACGGCGTTTGCGTTCGGCCTTGCTTCCTACGAGCTTGTGCACATCAAGCGCTTCTCCGATAATATCGGAGATCGTCATTCTCGGATTCAACGATGCATAAGGGTCCTGGAAAATCATCTGCATCTCGCGGCGCAGCGCCTTCATCTTCGAACCAGACAGCTTGTAGATGTCGGTTCCATTGAAGTGAACCGACCCTGCAGTCGGCTCGTACAACCGGAGAATGGTGCGGCCAGCCGTTGACTTCCCGCAACCGGACTCGCCCACGACACCCAATGTCTCGCCTTGCTTGATATCGAGGCTAATATCGTTAACGGCCTTTAATGTTTCGCCTTTGCCGATATTGAAATACTTTTTCAAGTTGCGGATTTCAACGAGATTGCTGCTCATTTCGCCACCCCCTGATGGGCTAGCGGATGGGCCATCCAGCAACGAGCCGTATGCGTTTCGCTGAAGCGTGTTGGCTCCGGATCGTCATTCAGACATACTTCCATCGCTTCGTCACAGCGAGCACAGAATGCACAACCCGCTGGCGGCTTGATCAGATCGGGTGGCGTGCCCAGAATCGGAATCAAGGGCTCGTCCTTCTTCTGATCCAATCGAGGTACAGAACGCAGCAATCCTCTTGTGTAAGGGTGCTTCGGATTTTTGAAGATTTCCATCTTCGTGCCGGTTTCCACGACTTTCCCTGCATACATGACGATGACCCGATCACACATGTCGGCCACAACGCCCAGATCGTGCGTTATGAGGATAATGGATGTGCCCAAATCCCGCTGTAAATCTTTCATGAGTTGCAATATTTGTGCTTGAATGGTTACGTCCAGTGCGGTCGTAGGTTCGTCAGCTATGAGTAGTGACGGATTGCAGGCAAGCGCAATAGCAATCATGACGCGCTGACGCATCCCGCCGG
Source organism: Paenibacillus sp. P4_E11 (assembly GCF_056401635.1). Taxonomy (NCBI): domain Bacteria; kingdom Bacillati; phylum Bacillota; class Bacilli; order Caryophanales; family Paenibacillaceae; genus Paenibacillus; species Paenibacillus sp. P4_E11. The sequence goes on from NZ_JBFUIX010000083.1 coordinate 24,830, forward strand.
AAAATTCATGCGGATATTGCTTTACTCGATCCTCAGGATTCGGAATACCTACCAGACCGAGCATCTCCACCGCTTTCTTCGTTGCGGCATCGGTCGACATGTTCTGGTGCTTGATCAATCCTTCGGATATTTGCTTGCCAACGGTCATCGTTGGATTTAGTGATGTCATCGGGTCTTGGAAGATCATGCCGATATGTTTGCCACGGATTCCTTGCATTTCCCGCTCCGTCTTCTTCAGCAAATCTTGTCCCATGAAGCCAATCGAACCATCCTTGATGATACTCGGTGGAGACGGAATCAGCCTCATAATGGTTTGGGCTGTTACACTCTTTCCGCAGCCGGATTCTCCAACAATCGCGACAGCCTCCCCTTTGCCGACATGGAAGCTAACGCCGCGCACAGCCTGCACCTCCCCGCCATATACACGGAACGATACTTTCAAATCCTTCACGTCCAATATGTTCTCCATCCTGGGTTCCTCCTTCTTACCATTATTATGCTGTGTAGCTATTTCTTCATCTTCGGGTCAAAGGCGTCACGCAGCCCGTCACCGAATACGTTAAAGGCAAACATAGTCAAGCTGATGAACCCGGCCGGGAACAGCATCCGCCACGGATAGACGTCCCATGCCGAGATCGCATCGGAGATCATCGTTCCCCACGAGGCGGCAGGCGAACTAACGCCAAGACCAAGGAAACTAAGGAACGCTTCAGCGAATATAGCTGACGGTACGGTCAACGTTAACGTTACGATAATCGGACCGGATGCATTCGGAATAAGATGACGGAACAATATACGCGGCATGCTAGCGCCGAGAGAGCGCGAAGCCAGGGCATATTCCTGATTCTTCAGCTGCATGATCTGTCCTCGGACGATCCACGACATGTTAATCCATCCGGTGATCGTTAGCGCTATGATGATTGTCGTCATGCTTGGCTCGAATACGACGACCATCAGGATGACAATCAGCAAGTAAGGGATTGAATACAACACCTCAGAGATACGGTTCATAACCTCATCCAGACGGCCGCGGAAATACCCCATGATCCCTCCATATACAACACCGATTACCAGGTCAATTAAGGCGGCGAACAACCCTACGCGAAGCGATATGGAAGCGCCCATCCAAGTACGGGCGAACATGTCCCGGCCCAAGTCATCTGTACCGAACCAGTGGTCCGAAGAAGGCGCCAGATTCGTTTGATCCAGATTGTTCGAAGCAAAATCGTGCGGCGTCATCATCTGTCCAAACGTTGCCATGAAGGTGAGTACGATCAGAATGCCCAATCCGACCATGGCCAGACGGTTCGCCTTCAACCGCATCCACGCGTCTTTCCAGGACGATAAGCTCGGTCGGACAATCTTGTCACCTACTGCTTCGTCACGATCCAGCTTGCGGAATTGTTCCGGCTTCAGGCCGTCAACCGTAGGGTGTATATTGTGATCAGCCATCTACGTCTTCTCCTTCCCACCGGATAATGAAATACGCGGATCTACTAGTACGTAGGCGATGTCTGTTAGGAATCGGGCTGTCATTAGAATGACTCCGTAGAACAACGTTAACCCCATAATCAGCGTATAATCCCGGTTCGAGACACTTTCCACGAAATGCTTGCCCAACCCCGGGATACCGAATATTTTCTCAATGACAACCGATCCCGTAATRACACCCGTAGTGAGCGGGCCCAGGTAAGTGACAACCGGAAGAATCGCATTGCGCAGTGCATGGCGAACTGTTATGACCGAACCGCTTAGTCCTTTGGATTTGGCCGTCTTGATATAGTCAGAATTCATGACTTCCAGCATATTCGAGCGTGTGAGACGAGCGATAAAGGCAATGGGCGAGAATGCGAGTG
>NZ_JBFUIX010000084.1:0-25787 GCF_056401635.1 Paenibacillus sp. P4_E11
ACACTTGCCATTGTGGCCTACAAGCAGCCACTTACTCGAATCGATATTGAGGAGATCCGTGGTGTGAAGTCTGATCGAGCGTTGCATACGCTTGTGGCCAAGGATCTGATTGAAGAGAAAGGTCGCGCTGAAGCGGTGGGGCGTCCGATCTTATACGGAACAACGAAAGCGTTTCTCGATTATTTCGGCTTGGCAGGACTTCAGGATTTGCCGGAAGCAGATGCGTTCCAATCAGAGGCTGGACTGGAAGAGGAGACACGTATGCTGTTCGCAAGACTGGATGCGGAGCAACTGACGATTGATGATGTAGACGGGGACGTATAATGACGATTGTTGCGCTCGGGATGGTTTTGGGGTCTGGTATGTTGCACGCCATTTGGAATCTGCTTGCTAAGCGCAGCGGTTCACAAATGGCTTTTTTGTGGTGGGCACAATGGGTTGCAGCCTTTGTGTTCATACCGATTGCGCTTCTATTCGAGTGGCATCGAATCCCGACTACCGGCAAAGCACTCGTTTATTTGGGAATCAGCATGGGTCTTCACGGTCTCTACATGGTATTGCTGGCACTTGCTTATAAAGCTGGAGATTTGTCACTCGTCTATCCAATCATGCGAGGTACTGGAACGATCTTGATCCCTGTACTCGGTGTGTTCGTATTGGGAGAACAGCTAAGCGCGCTAGATATAGCCGGAATTGCCACGATTGGTTGCGGCATTATATTACTCGGGGGCTGGCGTCCGAAAAGGCGAAGTAAGCAATATCGTGAGGATGAGACTGTGAATGGTCGTAATCACAGGAGAGCTCTGGTACTGGCCATAACAGTAGGGCTCATCATTACGGCCTATACATTCACGGACAAGCTGGCGCTGCAAGAAGGTGGATGGCCCCCTCTTACCTTGAATGCGATGAGCAATGTGGGGAATGGCTTGTGTCTGACTTGGTTCGCCGTTCGAAGTGGGCAGCTACGGAGCGAATGGAGTGGGAATACAATCAATTGGATACTCGGAGGGCTGTTTGCCTCAGGCGGGTATACATTGTTCTTATATGCCATGCAGTTAGCTCCAGTCTCCCAGCTTGCCCCGATGAGAGAGATCGGCACGGTATTCGGTACGGTACTAGGCGTGCTGATCTTGAGAGAAGTTCAAGGGCGCAATCGGTTGATCGCCAGCCTCTTGATTACTGCCGGTGTCATTGCCGTTGGTTGGTAGGGCTTGGTACGCATCGTTTGATCTCCTCAAGCCATACTAAACTTTGTCATGAATGAAGGACGGGGGAGCAGACGTTATGAATTGGATTTGGTGGATCATGGCGATCATCGTGGTTCTCTTGTTGGCAGTCATGGTGCTGCTGAGTGACATTCGGATGCAATTTCATTACTCTAGGAGTGGCGAGAAGGATCATTTCAATGTGAGTGTCCGAGCGCTGTACGGTTTAGTTCGATTTCAATACGTAATTCCCCTGCTGAAATTTCAGGGGCTGAAAGGGTTTCTAATCGAACATAATAAAAAGCTCAACGAGCAGCTGACTGCTTCCGAGAACAAGAAAGAATGGATCGACAAGCGCAAAATTACACAATATTTTGAAGAAGCCAAGATGCTGCTATCGCATACGGAGGGGCTGACTACCTGGTCCAAACAGACGCTGCAGCATATCAACTGTACCGAATTTCGCTGGACTACTCGAGTCGGATTAAAGGACGCACCAGAAACGGCTATCCTTACGGGAGCGATATGGGGCATTAAGACATCGATTGTTCATTTGGCTGCCAAATATACGAATTTGCGGACTCAGCCAAAGCTGCATGTATTCCCTATCTACAACCATCCTCACTTTTCCATGGAAATATTGGTAATCGCTCATATCAAGGTCGGCCATGCACTTGTAATGGGGTTGAAATTGATGAAGCGGGTGTGGAAAGTGAAAGATGGCTTGCGAACATGGAAGCGGGTACTGACCCATTCTTCCAAACGCAACCCTGAACCTTCATGAGGCGATCGGTGTGTACATACCGGGACATGTTGTTGGCCGAACTGATTTATGGTGTTGGACTTCTCTTCTGTTGTTCATTGACATGCTTCAAACGGTTCATCTCTTGATCAATATTAATGGCCAAGCTATGCAGACCGGTCGGGATGTCTTTGTCATCCGTTGTGAGCAACTTCTTGAACTCGGCTGTCAATGCTTCATTCCATGCTCTGTAAAAGTAAGGGTTATGGCTGTTATCACCCGCTGCTCGTACTGCATGTTTCAATTCTTCTATCGCAATGCTCTTGATCGGGTCCGTGGTTTGTCCTGTCGCTTCAGAGATGGACTTGCTAGTCATCAGATGATAATCAGCCCATTTCGACATCGTCTCGTGGTTCGTTAAGGTGAGGTATTCAATGAATTTCCAAGCCTCTGCAGGATGTTTGCTTTTCTGAGCAACGCCCAATCCATAGAACCGGACCTGATTAGCCCGCTCACTACCCGCGAAGTGCGGCAATGGGGCATAGCCTATGTTATCTTTCAAATTAGCTAATTTCAAACTGGAGAAATACACGAACATCGAGGTTTGAGTACTTGCAAATTGCATCGATATGTTGTCGTCATTCCATACAATTGGTTTCTCCGCATCCTTGTAATAGGCATTCAGCCATTTAAGTGAACGAATCGCCTCTGGGCTATCCAGATACCCTACAGCCGTCTCTCCATCAGTCGAGAGAAAATATTTGCCGTAACTACCCATGAGTATGCCAAGAGTAGCAATGTTATAAGGCAGTAACGGAGCTTGGTTCGGATTCGTTGATCTTGAGATGTCCCTGAACTGTTCCCATGTCCAATCGCCCTTCGGATAAGGGAGCTTGGCTTTATCGAAAAAAGTTTTGTTGTAGATGACCACAAGTGGATCGGCCGCATAAGGCAGGGCAAGCAGTTTGTTCTTGATGGTGACGAGATCGAGGATACGGTTATGAATATCACCTTTCAGTGCTTCCGACGCTTGTCGCTTCAAATCCAACAAATATGGTTCTTTTTGCGATAACTCGTAGGGGTCAACGAATAATGAAACGATATCCTGCGGTTCCTCACTCGCCAGCTTCTGCGAACTTTGGTCCATCGTTGTTACTGGGTCGACAAATACCGTAATATGCGGATTCAGCTTATGGAAGTTATCGGCCGTTTCCTTCAAATTCGCTATGTAGGCATCGTAGGACTGTTTGTCGAGACTAAGTAAAGGGGTTTGCAAATGTAACTTGACGGGTGTACTTTCTTTCTTCGTAATCGTGCTGCATGAAGTACTAGTGAGTACAATTGCCGCAACCGTTGTGAGTAGCAGTATTCTGATGTTCATTGTTCACTCACCTTCTTCCAATTTAGTCCATTGTGGAAATCATAATATAACCCCATATGTAATTATAGGTACGTCTTTGTTCGATATAGTGTTGATTTGTTCGTTCCGGAGTTCTTGAATAGCTCGCCACCGTGCAGGGTATGCTAAAAAAGCTGTTGTACCAAGTATTCTAATGATGGAGGAGAATAAGCTATGGCGGATCATCCGATTCAAGGCCTCATGAAGACGGCTATGGAACAAATCACAGAAATGGTTAATGTGAACACAATCGTAGGCGACCCGATCGAAACACCTGACGGCAGTATCATCATGCCCATCTCGAAAGTAGGCTTCGGCTTTGCAGCTGGGGGTAGCGAGTTCGCGGTCGAGGAGGAAGAACGCTCTAATCATAATCATGGCAAAGGGAATAACGAGGCGCATAATGCTTCGGTCGCTTTACCGTTTGGGGGCGGTAGCGGGGGCGGTGTCTCGATTACACCAATCGCATTTCTTGTTGTTGGAAATGGTGGAGTAAGGGTTGTTCCGTTGGATAATCAAACCCATCTGTATGAGCGTCTGATTGACTCGGCTCCTCAAGTGTTTGATAAAATTCAAGGCATGATCAAGAACAATTCCTCGGCAACGAGCACGACCGCCACTCATTCGGATCATTACCAATAAAAATAAGCAGGGAAGATAAGCGCCATATTTCTGTCCAAAGAACGAAAAAGCTGCCCTCTAAAGGACAGCTTTTTTCTCGTAGTACCGTGTATGGTATCGCCAGGAAAAGCGGCGTCTCCGATTATCGCTTGATCCGGTCATACAAGAAATCTACAATATGAACGGCTTCCATTCGCTCGCTCATCTGCTCACGCTCGATGCCAACTTTCATCTGTAACAAGCAACCAGGGTTGCTCGTAATCAGATAGTGCGCGTTCGTATCCTTCACGTGCTCCATCTTGTGCTCAAGAATGTCATTCGACATGTCTTGTTGTACGATGTTATATATACCGGCCGATCCGCAGCACTTGTCAGCGCCCTTCAACTCAACGAAGCGGACATCGGCAACGCGGTTCATCAGATTTCTAGGCGCGTTGCCTGAACGCATGACGTTGCGAAGGTGGCACGAATCTTGGTACGTAATGGTTACCTGTTCATTCTCGGCTTTGTCTTCAGCATTTGCTGCGAACTCTGGCAGACGGCCTTTTTCGAGCAGGATCAAGGAAATGTCCTTCACACGGGAGGCGAACCACTCCGCATCCTTAGCATACTCCGCGTCATCGTGAAGCAGGTGGTCGTATTCCACAAGCAAGGCGCCGCACCCGCCTGCGTTGGATATAATGTAATCAACATTGGCCTCGCGGAACGCGTCAATGTTGCTTTTGGCCAGCTTCCGGGACTCTCCGGTCTCGCCGGAGTGAGCATGGAGGGCGCCGCAGCAATTTTGCGCCTCGGGAATGACAACATCGAATCCGGCTTCGGATAACAGCTGGACGGTCTTCTTGTTCGTCTCCGTGAACAGAACATCCATCAGACAACCGCGGAACATCCCTACACGGGCTACAGGGTTGCCGCCCTTGGCTGGGACGAAAGTACCGAACGCTTCAACGATACCCTTGCCGGAAGCATCCGGCATAATCTTCTCCATATCGCGCATGTTCTTAGGGAACAGCTTCATCATTCCTGAACCACGCACGACTGTGCGTAGACCAGACTTCTGGTACAGCTTCAATCCACGACCGAGCAGCTTCATCCGGCTCTGGAACGGGAATACTTGCTTGAACATGACATTGCGGACGCCCTTGACCCACCAGCGGTGTTCTTCATGTTCTTCAAGTGCATCACGTGTCTGTTCGAGAAGATGACCGTACTGAACGTCAGCCGGACAGACCGGCTCGCATGCACGGCAGCCCAGACACAAGTCCATCTGTTCGCGGAACGACTGGTCGGGCTCCATCAAGTCGTCCACAACGGCCTTCATTAGCGCCAACCGCCCACGAGGTGAAGCAGCTTCAAGACCTGTCTCATTGAACGTGGGGCAGGCAGCTTGACAGAAGCCGCAGCGCATACAGTTAGTCAACTGGTCGTAATCAAGCGTGGCCTTCATTCTTTCGGTTAGCTGAATGTTACTCATGATGCACCACCACTCTTTTCCGGGATTCCTTGGAGAAGATTTTGCCTGGATTCATGATGTTATTAGGATCGAACACCCGCTTGATGCCTCTCATGACTTCCATGCCAACGGCACCTACTTTCCACTCCAGGTAGGGCGCCTTCACGATGCCAACTCCATGCTCACCGGTAATCGTCCCGCCGAGTGCGATAGCCGCCTCGAATATTTCCTCGAACGCTTCCTCGACCTTATGGATCTCTTCCTTGTCGCGAGCGTCCGTTGTGCATGTGGGATGCAGGTTGCCGTCACCGGCGTGGCCGAACGTACATATCTGCAGATCATATTTCTTCGCAATCCGATTGATCTCAATAACCATATCGGCTATCTTGGAGCGAGGAACCGTGGCGTCTTCCAATATAGTTGTCGGACGAATGCGTGCAAGCGTAGACAAGGCACTGCGACGCGCGAGCATCAGCTTCTCCGCTTCAGCCGCGTTGGCCGCCATCTTAACTTCAGCTGCGCCTTGCTCTTGGCAGATCCGCACAATCTCGACAACGTCTTTCTCTACAACTGCTTCGTCCAAGCCATCCTGTTCGATGAGAAGAATAGCTTCCATATCAAGCGGCAAGCCGATTTTGTTATAGCCTTCCACAACTTGAATTGTCGGGTTATCGAGAAACTCCAGTGTTGCCGGTATGATCCGGTTGCCGACGATTGCCGATACGGATCGAGCCGCTGCGTAAATATCTTTGTACATGGCAATCATCGTCTTCTTGTATTTTGGCGCTGGAATGAGCTTGACCGTAGCTTCCGTTACGATGGCTAGCGTTCCTTCGGAACCGACGAGCAATTTCGTCAAGTCATATCCGGCCACATCCTTGTACAGCTTGCCGCCCGTCCGAATGATTTCACCGGAAGGGAGAACAGCTTCGAGACCGAGTACATAATCTTTGGTCGTCCCATACTTCAGACCGCGTAATCCGCCCGCACATTCCATTATGTTGCCGCCGAGTGTGGATATGACCATGCTGCCCGGATCAGGTGGGTAGAAAAGGCCGAGCTTTTCTACTTCAGTATGGAAGTTCTTCGTATTAAGGCCGGTCTGGAACGTTGCGGTTAAGTTGTCTGTATCGATCTCGATCAACTTATTCATACGGTTCATAACAAGGACGATACCGCCTTCGGTCGGAACGGTGCCGCCGCACAAGTTCGTTCCGGCCCCACGTCCAACAATCGGAATCAGATGATCGTTCGCCGTCTTGAGAACAGCTGCTACTTCTGCTGTACTGCCTGGATAGACGACAGCGTCAGGCATCGCTTGCAGCATGGGTGTTGCATCGTAGGAATGCGTAACGAGTGCTTCCTTGTCATCTTTGAAATATTGGGGACCGACGATGTCGATCAGTTTCTGCCTAATCGCTTGTTCCAGCATAGTGTTAGTACCTCCGTTTAAGGTAAAATAGGTAATCGCAAAGTAATAGGACTAAGCTGCGTAGGAAATCTTCACTTTATGGGGTATAATTAATCAGGTCATCTGATGACTTTCACCTTATTATAGCTTACTATAAAATGTGTGTATAGTCGTTAAGGCAGACAAAATTAGAAACGGGTGGATGCACATGACATTCAAGCAAGTCAAGCCGCAAAAAGGAAACGAGCTGGTCATGGAGCAGATCAAGCGTCAAATTGTGGACGGTGTATTCTTACCAGGCACAAAGCTCGCTTCTGTCGTCGATTTGGCTCTTTCGTTCGGCGTGGGTCGCTCCACGATCCGTGAAGCGTTAAGTGCGCTGCGGGCGATGGGACTCGTCGACATTCGGCAAGGTGGAGGTACTTATGTAGTCGAGAACTTGCCGGGTAAAGACGGCTTAGGGCTCGATTCTGACGCGATCTTCGATCGGGCAGAGTCGCTGCAGCAGCTTCTCGAAGTGCGCAAAATCTTGGAGACCGGCTGCGCCGCCGCCGCCGCGAAGCATCGAACTGATGCTGATCTGGTGGAGCTGGACGGTATTATTGCGCGGATGCAACACTATCTTGCGGACGAATCCATTGGCGAGGAAGCCGATGTGCAGTTTCATCTGCAACTGGCCGCTGCCACGCACAACTCACTGCTGCAACAGTTGATGGAGTCTGTCTCGCAACGGCTGCATGAGAGTATGAAGCAGACGAGGCGACTATGGTTTTATGGGGAACGTGCAGAAGCCCAACGACTGCTGCAGGAGCATTCGGACATCGTGGAGGCGATTCGCCTTCGAGATGAGGCAGGTGCGTTCGAGATGATGAAACGCCATCTGCAGAAGGTTGAGAACGTGCTTGAGACCGCGCTCGTGGACAAGAATAAGTAAGCTATCGTGCATTCCAGCAAGGTGTGAGCGTAGCAGATTATGGGCAGCTGGTTCGTTGACTTTTACAAAACGCTATATTAAGATGAGGGTAATCCAACTGTAAAGGGGAAGTTTTAATGTCCGGGGTCGTTCTTAACTAAATCAATTTCATAACGCAGGTATCGAGCTAGTTCGTCTGAATAGGCCGCAATTGTAACATTTGCTGGCTTTGTTTCTTCGTGCTGTGTTCGATGTTGCATGAAATGATCGTTAAGAACATCAGGAATCGAAGCTTCAGAGGACCTTCCTCCGAAATCAATCCGTGCTCTTTGCAGCACGTTTTTTTTGTTTTCGGATAAGAGTAGGTCTGTCTATGCGAAGATGAACGATTGTTGTTCATCTTCTTTTTTGTTGTCCGGAAACAGTTGTCCATATCAAAGGGAGGCTACAAAAATGAACCATTGGAACGAATCGACGATATCCAGACTGGAATATGACAAGGTGAAGACTAGGCTGCGCGGCTATACAATCTCGGCGGCTGGGGCGGCGCTGATCGATCAGTTGCATCCGATTACGGAGCCGCGGCAGATCGCTTCCTGGCTTGCCGAAGCCAGTGAAGCTTGCAACATTCTGAAGCAAGGCGGCAGTGTACCGATCCCGTCTATGACCGGGCTCGAGACCGTGCTTGAACTGCTCGGTAAAGGCTACCTGATGTCCGCTGAAGATTTGGGGCTGCTAGGGGCATTCATCGAATCCGGCTGGCAAATGAAACGTTACATGCACAGCAAAGAGCAGGTGGCGCCTAGAGTTAGCTCCTACGCCCAATCGATGTTCGAGATGAAGGAGCTGCACAAGGAGATTGTCCGATGCATCCGGCATGGGCGAATCACGGATCAAGCTAGTGGGGAGCTGTTGAAAATCCGCAAGCAGATGGCGATTGTGGAGGAGAGGATGCGCAAGAAGCTCGACGGGATCGTGAGCAAGTACCGCTCCATCCTGCAAGAGCCAGTAGTAGGTATGCGAGGAGACCGATACGTGCTGCCCGTCAAGAAGGAGCATCGCAAGCAGATTGCCGGATCCGTTTTGGATGAATCGTCCAGCGGGCAGACGGTATTCATCGAACCGACGGATATTGGGCATCTGCAGCAGGAGCTTCGCGCATATGGAGCAGATGAGGCTAGGGAAGAAGCCAAGGTGCTTGGCCACTTAACTGAACTTGCCGAGGAGAACGCTCATGAGCTTTCCGTTAACTACGAAACGCTGGGGGCTTATGACTTTTTGTTTGCCAAGGCGAAGTACGGCTATTCTATCGATGCCCGTGCTGTGAAGCTCAATGAGCAGGGGATCATGGACATCAAGAGTGGTCGGCATCCACTTCTGGGCAGCAGTTCGGTTCCCTTGGATTTCCGGATCGGACAGGACTATAATGCGCTAATCATCACAGGGCCGAACACGGGAGGGAAGACGGTTAGTTTGAAGACGGTAGGACTACTCACGCTTATGGTACAATCCGGACTTCTCGTTCCTGTGGCGGAAGGCAGTACGCTCGCCATATATACGAATGTAACGGCTGACATTGGTGATGGTCAGAGCATCGAACAATCGTTGTCGACGTTCTCGGCGCACATCCGCAGCCTGAAGAGCATTCTGGACGAAGCGGATTCGCGTACGCTTGTACTGCTCGATGAGTTGGCGGCTGGGACGGACCCTGGTGAAGGAGTCGGCTTATCCATTGCCATACTGGAACAATTGCAGCGGAGACGCTCAACAATCGTAGCGACTACACATTTTAACGAGATCAAGCGATTCGCCGAACAGATGACAGGCTTCCAGAATGCTAGAATGGAATTCGATCAACAGTCGCTCCAACCGTTATACAAACTGCACATCGGTGAAGCCGGCAGCAGCTATGCGTTCGACATTGCCTACAAACTGGGGATTGACGCCCGGATCATCGAGCGATCCCGAGAAATTGCCAGGAGGCATCGAGCACCAGATGAAGAAGAAACGCTTATTCCGTATGCTGAACCATCCGTTCATGCTGAACCAGTAGAAACACCACATTCGGAAGTATCTGAGTCCCACGACAGGCCGCTCCCAGAGAGGAAGATCCAGAAATCGTTCCAGCTCGGTGATTGCGTATGGGTCAGCGCATTCCGTAGAACAGGTATCGTCTGCTCGTTGCCCGATTCCAGAGGTCGCATTCAAGTGATCATCCAGAAGGAGAAAGTATGGTTGAACGTGAAGCGGCTGTCGCTGTATATCGAACGCAATAAACTGTACCCGGAAGGGGACTACGACATGGATATCGTCTTTGAATCCAAAGAAAACCGCAAGAAGCGCCATCAGATGGGACGCAAACACGTTGAAGGGATACAGATCGAATATACGGATCCTAGCTGATCACTGACAGGTTCTGCAAAAAAAGATTGGCAAAATAGGCGGACTGCATCATAATGGTAACGTGTGCATTGATGGATAAATGTGATGGGTTGGTTAAATGGAGAGAGAGGAAGTGTTCGAGTGGAAGCAGGACTGTTGTCTATTCTGGGGCTAGGTTTTCTGATGGGAATTAAGCATGCGATCGAACCGGATCATGTCATCGCCGTATCGACGATCGCGAGCCGGAGCAAAAGTTTGTGGCGTTCTTCAATGGCAGGGGCATTTTGGGGAATTGGTCATACGGCAACTTTGTTAGCTGTCGGGTTCTTCTTGTTTTTATTCAAAAGTGAGATTAGCGACAAATGGTCCATGTCATTGGAATTTCTAGTAGGGATTATGTTGGTCGTGCTTGGGGTTGCCAGCGTACGAACGTTCAATAATCGGGTTCATGCCCATAACCATAGTCATGGGGAGCAGCGGCATACTCACTTCCACATGCGCGAAGATCACAATCATGGCCACGAGCATACCCATTCAACAGATAAAGTGTCCTATCACAAATCGATGTTGATTGGTCTCGTTCACGGATTGGCAGGAAGTGCGGCGATGGCGCTGCTTACCCTATCTACTGTAGATACGATGTGGCAAGGGATGCTCTATATTGCCGTATTCGGCGTCGGTACCATCCTGGGCATGCTGCTGTTCACAACTGCGATCGGCATTCCATTCGTACTCACGTCACGGAAGTTCCGAGTRAATCGGGTACTGACCGTATTGACAGGTGGACTCAGCACGTTATACGGGCTCTATTATATGTACAATCTCGGTATAACCGAAGGGTTATTCCAGCTCTGGTTCTGAGTGAACGGAATCCTATTGCAATGAGAAGACATGCCTCTGCGGCATGTCTTTTTCTTCGTCGACGCGCATATACTTGTACCGATTGATGTACAGGCAGGCTATGTACTGGAAGTAGAATGGAAGGGGACCCTGGACTATGAGGAAGGCTCGTCTAGTAATATGTGTGCTCCTTGCGTTTGCAATGGCGCTCTCATCGTTCGCTTATGCAGGCTTTGCTGCTCCAACGGAAATTTCCACCCATGCTGGTGCAGCCGCTATGATCGATGTTGAGTCCGGTCGATTGTTGTATACGAAGCAGGGAGACAAGCAGATGCGTATCGCCAGCTTGACTAAGATTATGACGGCGATCGTTGCAATTGAACACGGTACGTTGTCGGATGCGGTTCAAGTAAGCCGGAATGCTGCAGGGAAGGAAGGCTCCTCGATCTACCTGAAGCAGGGGGAAGAGATGAGCCTGAACAATATGCTCTATGGACTCATGTTACGATCGGGCAACGATGCGGCGACGGCGATTGCTGAGCATGTAGGAGGCTCGTTGGAAGGATTCGTATATATGATGAATCAGACTGCCGAACTGATCGGCATGAGCCATTCACAATTCAAGAATCCGAGCGGTCTGGATGATGTAGGTCATTACTCCACTGCCAATGATATGGCCAAGCTGACTGCATACGCACTGCGAAATTCTACCTTTCAGGATATCGTCAAGACGAAGGAGAAGACAGCTCCTAACCCGAACGACCCTTGGGACTACAAATGGAAAAACAAAAATAAAATGCTATCGATCTATGAAGGGGCAGATGGTGTCAAAACCGGTTATACGAAGCTGGCATTACGGTGTCTAGTCTCCTCGGCGACCAGAAATGGCCAACAGCTGGCGGTAGTAACATTGAGCGATTCAGACGATTGGTCGGATCACACGAAGCTGTTGGACTATGGATTCGCCAATTACCCACTCACGGATATTATCAGGCAGGGTGATCAGTTGGAAGGGTTGACGATAGCAGCTGGCAGCTCATTCCGGTACCCGCTCCATACTAGCGAGAAAGAAACAGTCAGCAAGGAAGTTATTTTGTCGGCTAAAGGAACTACAGGCTATGCCTTCGGAGAACGCGGTGTACTGRACATCTATGTATTGGATCAGTTGGCAGGCGCAGTTCCCTTGTATGAACAGAATAGTCCACGCCTCCAGGCTGAACTTAAGAATGCTTTCAAGATAACCATGACGGATAGCCGCAGCAATCGATTGATGGTTAAAGGAAACTGGAAGGCTGCCCTGAAGTTTTCCCTCAAACGCCTGCTGTCGCCTGGCAGTGGCTTCTGACACAACATCATCACGCTGCGATTACGTACCACTTCGGGGGGATCAAATATGGTGAACTTTATATGGCTGTTCTTTCTAGTAGCTGGATTTGTCGCAGCGGCCTTACAGGGGCGTATCGATCTGATGACGGAAGCCGTGTTCGAAGGTGCCAAAACGGGTGTCACCGTATGCTTCGGTCTGATCAGCATCCTGGTGTTCTGGATGGGCATGATGCGTATTGCGGAAGACGCCGGATTGCTACGCAAGCTTGCGATACTTCTGCGTCCGATCGTGCGGTTCTTGTTCCCGGATGTGCCGAAGGATCATCCAGCGCTTGGCTACATCATGTCCAACATGAGTGCGAACATTCTCGGCCTTGGCAATGCGGCCACACCGATGGGCATCAAGGCGATGCAGGAGCTGCAGAAGCTGAACCCGGACAAGGACACGGCCAGTGCCGCGATGTGTACGCTGTTAGCTCTTAATACGGCGAGCATTACGCTCATACCGACGACGCTGATTGCCATCAGGATGAATTTCGACTCGGCGAACCCGGCGGAAATTGTTGGGACAACATTAATTGCTACCGTAATTGCTACAGTCGCCGCTATAGCACTCGACCGCTGGTACAGATTCCGCAGTTTACCCGGCTCGGGTTCCGGCTCGAAACGAATTCCGAAAGGGTGAGGCCCGATGTATGCGATTGTTTCGATGATATCAGCGTGGGCGATCCCTGTTATCGTGGTCCTTATCCCGTTATATGCCATGTATCGCAAAATACCGGTATATGAAACGTTCGTAGAAKGCGCAAAGGATGGCTTCGATACAGCGATTCGAATTATACCGCCGTTGGTTGGCATGATGGTGGCGATAAGTGTATTTCGAGCCTCGGGTGCGATGGATTGGCTGCTGAGCTGGTTTCGACCGTTGTTCGATTCGATCGGTGTACCGAGCGAAGTTGTACCGCTGGCGATCCTGCGTCCGATTAGCGGCTCCGGCTCGCTTGCGTTTACCGCCGAATTGATTAAGCAGTACGGGCCGGATTCCATCATTGGCCGGATCGCTTCAACGATTCAAGGCAGCACGGATACGACCCTCTATGTCCTGATCGTATATTTCGGTTCGGTCGGAATTCGCAAAGGCCGCTACGCATTGAAGGTGGGGCTGATCTCCGATCTGGTCGGCTTCGTCGCTTCGATCGTGGTGTGTCTGCTCATATTTAGCTAAGTATTAAATAATTGGAAGAGCCATGGCGCATTTTGGAGCGTCCATGGCTATTTTGCGCTGTAATTGGCTTATTACTTAGGTTGGCCGCCTTCACGTCATATCAAATCTTCGGATGAAGTGTTCGGGGTTACCGACAAATCCTGCAAACTTCCGTTCGCGGCATCGCAGCGCAAGTCATTCTGCAGGCGGGTCAGTAGGCTGATTGAAGCGGCTACGTTCAAGCCGAAGCGCAACTTCTTCTTGCCGGCTTCTGTCCGCACAACATTGCCGATGATCCGGTTTTCCGTACCTGTGCCGGTGAGCGAGATCCCGTCGTAGGTTGCGTCGCCGGTCTGACCGGCGTTCGTGATTGAATTGTTGTTGACGACGATTCGCTTGGAGTTGTTAACTTGTATGCCGTGAAAGGATACGTCGCGGATCAAATTGTTCGAAACGATAACGTTGTTGCTTTCAGTAATGTAAATACCGTTTTTCTTGGCACCCTCCAGGATATTGCCGTTGATGATGCAATTATTACACCGTACGCTGATCGATTGGCCGTTGACGTTCTTGAATATATTGTTGGCAATCAATACCTTCTCGCCGCTGCCTTCCGGAAACCCTTCAATATAAATGCCGTTGTTGGTGCCGGTGTCCATAATGTTGTGTTCGATAATGATGGTGCTCGCAGGCTGTACCGGGTGGAAAACGCCGTTATCATCCTTGGATGAAGCGGATGTCGCGGCCGGTGTGGAGACGAAGATGCCACCGTTGACCTTGATCAGGTGATTGCCGGTAATAATGGAATTGATCCATTTGAAAGGACGAATGGCCCAGTATGTGGAATTCTCCATCACATTCTCACGGACAATGATATGGTCGAAGTAAGCGTCTGGATAAGCGCCATGTGCACCCACTCCACACGGCCAAGGTACCGTACCGGGTGTGCCGCTCGGGCCGAAATAACATTGCTGCACCGTAACGTGATGTGTGGGCGTATGGTCAGCAGCTTGACCAACAAACCCGGCTTTGATGGCTGGCTCCAGTTGAATCGCTTCGGAGTAATTTTGCGTGGTGAACATGAATCCGACGAATCTACAGCGATCTACTAGAACGTGACGGATGCCTGTCATCTCGACGCCATGCCCGCTTTGCGTGTCCTTGATCGTCAGTTTGCGCAGCGTAATGTTCTCGGCATGGGCAAGAGCGATCCCATTGCAAACCCTGGTGAATACGACGCCGTTGCAATCAAGTACGCCGCCTTCAATTGTAATATTGCCGTTGCCTTCATAGTTGTAGAACACATCCGTCGTCCTGTAATTCCGGATTACATTGCCGTCATGGCAGCGGAGAAGTACAGTCGATTCGTCCATTTTCAAATAAGTATTGTTAAATATGTATAATTCCTTCGTCATGCGGTATGTTCCCGCCGGAATGATGACCTTAACGTTCGGCCATTGAAGGGCTTCATTGAAGGCGGTCTGAAGAGCGGTTGTATCGTCAGCCGTGCCGTCGCCTTTGGCCCCGTACCACCTGGCGTTTACTGTATTATTGTTCACTACGCGCTTGTATCTGGCAGCGGAAGCGCTTACCAAAATGGTTCCGGTATTGTCTGCGGACACGGTATCATCAGGGTCGTAAGCAAAATATCCTTCTTGACCGCGGTCGGTTATGTAGAAAACTTCATCAGGTATAGGTTTTTTGTTATTAAGCCGAAGTTCGGCTATCGTGGTGGAGTACAGGTTCTTGTTTTCTTTATGCTCTTTAGGTTCTTTGGGTTCCTTGGGCTTCGGGGAGTGTTCGCCGTCGTGGCCGTAAGTGGCTTCAGTTACGGTTGCACCCTGGACGCTGCCGCCTCCGTATGCTGACAAAATAACGGCAGCGCCTGCCAATCCCATTGTAGCCAGCAGCTTTCTTCGGCTAATCGGACGGTTTGCTGGTGAGTCTTGTTGAGGGGATTCGAATTTTTCGCTCATAATCAAAAACCTCCTTCTTGTTGGCAAATGCTTGAAAATGTGTGATATTCACTCGATATTGTTCGTTTGTGCACTTTTAATGTAATTTCAATTGGCTGGTTTGTCAATATGCTTTCTTACATTAAATGGTTAATTTATTGTAAAATCGAGGAGAATCTCAATAAAATGTTAATATAAATTATTAATTTGGTGTTATTTGTTGACATTTGGCTTTGTTCTCGACTAATCTTAAATAAAACAAACGAGTATAAACGAGCATAAATGAACATTTCGAGAAGAGGATGAAAAAGACACCAAAATCGGCAAAGTGTCCCTGCATACGGTAGCGCCTATTGTAGTCCTGCATAAGTTCATTACTGGGAATGAAGCGTCTGAAGCGCAGATTAAGACGATCCGGGATGCGGGTGTTCAAGTCGTGACGGTCTGAAATATTCGTGGAACATGTGATATCGACATCACATGTTTTTGTGCCTTACAAAAAGCAAACGCTTTCTTTTTGTAAAGTTTTTGTAAAGATCAGAATGAAGGACTGCACCTTAGATTCGGTTAGAGGAGAGACAGCAATGAAAAGACTTCGCCAGCCCTTATCCATCAAGAAAAAATTACTTCTGTTTTTTGTAGTCTTGTTCTGTGTTCCTTTTTTGTTCTCGTGTCTGATATGGTACGCGAAGTCGGCCGACACCATTGAAGAGAGCGGAATTTATTACAATGAACAGCTGATCCGCCGGGTGAACGCTCAATTGGATGAATACTTCGCTGGCATCAAGGCGGATACGGCCGCACTTCCAGGTCATCCCCTCGTTCAGGAGTTCATCAAGGCGGATCCGGTCAACACATACGAGATGTATCGCTTGAAGGGGCGTATATCGAATGAACTTGTAGCTAATATGCGTAAGGATGTTTACGGCTTCTCTATGATTTCAAGTAATGGCGGATATTACGGTGATCTCATGGCGGGTCCCTGGGTCAAGGGTCCTCTCGTTATGCCCTTGATGGAACAAAGTTTCAAAGTTCTTGGAATAACAGAAAAAAACGGAGAGCCAGTCGTTGCGGTCTATCGGAAGGTAATCGACAATGTGACGTATCAACCCGCTGGAGCTCTCATAATGGCATTTCCCCTGAGTCAGATGCTGAAGATCCTTGATATGAAGCCTTATGGCAAAAATGGGTCAATCGCAATAGCGGATGAAGAAGGCCGGATTATATATCATACCGATCGTGAGAAATGGGGGACCGAACTGCCAGAAGTTTGGACGCGTATGATGGACTCCACTAGCGGACGATTCGAAGAGGACGGGCCGGATGGTAACAAAATGATGGTGTACCAAGTTTCCAGATTGACAAGTTTTAAAGTTATTTCGGCAACGTCCAAATACGAATTGCTTGGAGGGCTTCTGCGGCTTCAAATGCTGACTCTAATCATTGGAGCTCTCATTTTGGTTTTGGCATTCATCGTATTTTATCGGATGTTCCATGAAGTCAAAAAATTAATGGAGGAAATTCATGTGACCCGGGTGCGGGAGAAGGAGTTGGAACTGAAGCACAGGGAAGCTCTCATGTCGGCGCTGCAATCCCGCATCAACCCGCATTTTTTATACAATACATTGGAAGTCATCAATTCCTATGCGGTGATGGCCAATGTTAAGCCGATCAGCCAGATGACGGTACATCTCTCGAACATTTTCCGTTACAGCGTTAGCAATCCGGACCAGGTCGTCCATCTCCGGGAGGAGCTCGACCATATTATAAGCTATATCAAAGTTCAGGAGCAGCGGTTCGAAGATTTGCAGGTTGAAATTAACGTGGACGAGACTTTATTGGACAGCGTCTATTTGTTTCGTCTTACTGTTCAGCCTCTCGTGGAGAATGTGTTCCAGCACGCTTATGAGAAGCATGGGATAACACCTGGGATCATTTCCATCCATGGCGTTGCGGAGAATGGGATGTTCTCCCTGTTTATTAGGGACCAGGGTATGGGGATGCCGACGGAGATGATGGACAAATACAATAAAGCATTCGATTCAGTGACGGAAGCGAAAATGCTGAGAGCGGGGTTCAATCCTTTCCAAACAATCGGCTTATGGAACGTGCATACCCGGCTTCGTTTGGGTTTTGGCCACCCGTATGGAATTCGAATAACTGAATCCGGTGAGCAAGGTTCTGAGATCCAGATGATGCTGCCTTATATGAAAGGAGTCTTAAACAATGTACAAAGTGCTGATTGCGGATGACGAACGGATGGTCCGGCTTAACTTAAGAACTTTGATCGAAAGGGATTCCGAAGGTTTCACGGTAGTCGGGGAGGCCAAAGATGGCGAGCATGCTTATCAGATGAGCCTAGAGCTCAAGCCGGACCTTCTGATCACGGATATTCGTATGCCTGGAATGGACGGTTTGGAGCTGATTCGCAGCCTGTCGTCTCGAAAGACCGAGTCGGAGTTCCTCGTCGTTTCCGGATACGGGGATTTCGAGTATGCCCAGAGTGCACTGCGTTGCGGAGTCGCCGACTACTTATTGAAACCGATTGATCCGGACTATTTTGTAACGGCTATGCGTAAAATTCTAACCCGGTTGTACCAGAAGAACGACAAGCGTTCTATGTCCAAAGATTGGATGTGGTCATGGAAAATCCATGCTGAGCGTACAGCCAAGTCGGTATGGCATTTGAATGAGACAGAGCTCGGAATTGAGCTGGAGAGAATTCGCGGCGTCCTTACCTCTGAGCCGGGGACAACTACGTTAGAGCTCGTAAAGCGATTTGATTACTATATGGTGGTGCTGAACGGGGAGCTCAAGGAGATGAATCAGAGCGGCCTTCCGCTTCCAATCCTATGTGTACCGGAGGAGCCGTTCGATCATTTGGAGCTGTACGACGCCTTGAGCAGGAGCCTGATCGGCTTGGTAGAGCATATTCGGGCTTCCAGGAACTGGTGGAGCTACAATCGAATGATCAAGAGCGTAACGACGTTTATTGATGAAAATTACTTGAAAGCTGATCTTTCCTTGAAGGATGTGGCGGCGCATTTCGAACTTTCCCCCAATTACTTTGGCATCACGTTCAAGAGAGAGACAGGGGTCTCATTTAACCAGTATTTAACCCAGCTTAGGATGGAAAAGGCCAAGTCATTTCTGCAAAATCCGTTTGTAAAAGTATATGAGGCGGGAGAGGCGGTCGGGTTTGAGGATTATGCCTATTTCTCCAAGACGTTCAAGAAATATACGGGGATGTCCCCTTCGGATTATCGCAAATCCGTATGCCTCGATGCTTCTCCCGAACCCTATGAAAATCTACAAGCTTTCGTTGATTATTCCATGTTAACGGGAAAATCCACCWTCTATAATCAAAAGTAGAAAGGCCCTTAGCAGGGAATCAGGAGATGGAGGGGTTTTAATGGTATTTATGCAGAAAAAATCTATCGTAGCGACAGTTGCCAGCGTGCTTCTAGCCACCACGGTTCTGGCGGCCTGCAGCAGCGGCGACAAGCCTGCGGCGTCCGGCAGCAGCGATTCCAGCGGCAAGACGGTGAGCAAAAACATTAAGATTCTGCTCTCCCACAACAACTCCGGTTTTGCGTCCAAAGGTCCGGCTGACAAGCAGGAGAAGTACTACAAAGAGCTAAGCCGATTGTCCGGCTACAACGTCAACTACGAATTCCTCGGCCATGACATCGACTTCCGCCAACAGTTGGCCCTGCGCTTCGCGTCCGGCGAGTTGGCAGATCTGGTACGGACCGCTAGTGTAGACTGGGAAGTGCATCAAGGTGCTGTGGATCGTGGTGTGTTTCTGGAACTGGGACCGCTTATCGACAAATACGGTCCAAACCTAAAGAAGAAAATCCCGGCTGTCGCCTGGAACAGCCCGAAGGTAACGAAAAACGGCAAGATCTTCGGGATTCCGACACTGACCGGAGCACCAGCGGACCGGGTCATCTTCTACCGCCAGGATATTCTAGATCAGTTGAAGATGGGTGTGCCGAAAACGCTGGACGAATTCCTGGCATTTGCCGAGGCGGTCAAGGTCAATGATGTGAACGGAGACGGCGATCCGAACAACGAATGGGCGATTTCGCTCACGGACGGCATGTCCTGGAACGATGTGTTCACCGGTTCGTTCGGCGTTCGGCCGGGCACATGGCATATGCGCAACAGCATGCTGGAGCCGGATATTATCCAACCGCAAATGAAAGAAGCGATCGCTTTCTACAAAAAGCTGTATGACAAGGGCTATATAGAGAAGGATTTCATTACGAAGAAGCAGGGAGACCGCGGAACGGATATCAGCAAAGGCTTGGTTGCCTCGTGGGGAGCGGCCACTTATCAGTACGCCGCCGTCGCGGCCCAGCAGTATCCGAACCAGCCGAAAGCGGCGATTACGATGGCGGTCCCGCCTAAAGGGCCTCGAGGTGACAACTTTCTACAGATCGGAACGGATCAAGTGTACTTCGTGTGGGTGATTCCGGCCAACACGAAAAATCCGGAGGAAATTATCAAGTTCCTCGACTGGGCTTGGAGCTCTCCGGAAGCCGACAAGTTCTTTGCCTACGGGATCAAAGATTTCAACTACACGGAAGAGGGCGGCCAGGTCAAATTCGATCCGAAGGGCCCGAACAACTCGGAGCTGAACGAGAAAGAGTTCTTCCAGCTGTCCATCAACGTCCGTGAGAACGGCTTGAACAATCCGCTTGCTCTTAAGGTGCTACCGAACAGCGATGTCATTCTCAAAGGCTATGAGGATTCCAAATCCACGATCATGAACAACGATGGGATGTATTTGCCTCCGCTTAAGTCCATGGACGGACGTCCGGAACTGAATCCAGGCTTCGTGGCCGGCAGCCTGTTCTACGACTGGTTCGTGAAGCTGGTAGTAGGCAAAGAGGACTTGGACAAAGGCTTCGACGCTTTCGTTCAGGACTGGAAGAAGCGCGGTGGAGATGCGGCAATCAAAGAAGCAACAGACTGGTATAACAGCTATAACAAGAAGTAAGAAAATGAGATCCCGATAACAAACGAAAGGGCCCTCTCCCGACAAACCGGCAAGAGGGCCCTTTTCCTTCACAAGAATGAAACTATAGAAGGGAGACTTCATATTGTTTCGAAAAGCCCGATCGATGGATTCCTTGGTTTTGCTGCTGATTGCGCTCCCGGGCCTCGCTTTCTTTCTAATATTCAAATACATTCCTCTGGCGGGCAATATGATCGCCTTCCAGGATTACAATCTGTTCGCCGGATTGTTTCACAGCAAGTGGGTCGGACTGAAACACTTCAAATTCATGTTCGACTATCCGGAATTCATGATGGTATTGCGAAATTCTCTGAAATTCGGCCTATATTCCATCCTGTTTGGGTTTCCTGCTCCACTGCTGCTTGCCATCATGCTGAATGAAATCCGTCTGAGTTGGTTCAAACGAATGACCCAGACCTTGTTATATTTGCCTCATTTTTTGTCCTGGGTTATTGTAGGCGGCATCTTTACCGATCTGCTTTCCAGGCAAGGATTGATCAACGAGCTGCTCGGGAAATTCGATGTTGCGCCGATCTCGTTTCTGACCGAACCCAAATACTTTTTGGGCATCGTCATCAGCCTGGGGATATGGAAGGAAGTAGGCTGGTCGATGATTATTTATTTGGCAGCGATTACCGGCATCAATCCGAATTTGTACGAAGCCGCGATGGTCGATGGTGCCGGGAGGTTTCRAAGAATCTGGCACATTACGCTTCCTTCGCTTCTGCCAGCCATTATCGTGCTGCTGCTGCTTCGCATTGGCCATTTGCTTGACGCAAACGTTGAACAGGTTCTGTTCTTCCTGAACCCTCTCGTCAAAGAAGTCGGAGAAGTGTTCGATACGTACGTATATCGCGTCGGTCTGATGGGAGGTCAGTACAGCTATACAACGGCCATCGGTATATTCAAAGCGCTAGTAGGCATCATTCTAGTCGTTGGATTAAACAAACTGAGCCGTAAAACGACCGGGGAAAGCATTTACTAGGAGGATCCGAACATGAAGATCATACAGCGCTCGGAAATGTCGTATCAATGGGTCAATGGGATCTTTTTTGTCGTCATGTGTTTCACGATGATCGCTCCTATGATCCATTTGCTCGCCGTCTCCTTGAGCGATCCGATTTATGCTAATAGTAAAATGGTTGTTTTGTGGCCTAAGGGCTTTCAATTGAAAGTTTATGAGTCTCTCTTGAGCATGAGAGACATGTGGAGGTCCATGGGGGTAAGTGTCTACATTACGGTCATGGGCACGATCTTGTGCCTGATATTGACCTCGACGCTTTCCTTCACGCTTACCCGTCCGATGATGCCGGGACGGAGGATCATTACCCGGCTGATTTTGTTTACCTTTATTTTTCCGGTTCCACTCATTCCAAGTTACCTTGTTGTCAAGAATCTGGGTATGATCAACTCCCTGTGGGCACTCATCATTCCTGGAGCTTTAGGTGCCTACAACGTATTTATCATGAAAACTTTTTTCCAGAGCATTTCCTCTGAATTGGTGGACGCTATGAAAATTGACGGAAGCGGGGAGTTCGGCGTATATGCACGGCTCGTATTGCCATTGTCCGCGCCGGTCCTTGCGACTATCGCCTTGTTTCACTCTGTGGGAACGTGGAACGCCTACTTCGGGGCAATGATCTATATCCGTTCGAAGGACCTGTATCCGCTGCAGTTGAAGCTGAAGAACATGGTTGCCAGCAGCACTACGGATTCAGGGCTGGATGCAGTCGCCCTCCATTCCGGCGTGCTGTCCAGTCCGGAAACGATTAAGGCGGCGGCCATTCTGTTCACGACGCTGCCGATTCTAATTGTTTATCCCTTTTTGCAAAAATATTTCGTGAAGGGCGCTATGCTCGGATCACTGAAGGAGTAAGGAGGCAGACGACATGGAAGAAGGACATTCGAAGATCAGGGTAGAGGCTCCCGATTCCGCGTTGCCGTTCGTGGTGCATCAGCATGCGGATTGGATGTTTCTTCGGTTCGATTACGGGAAACCRCGGACGTGGCACCAGATTGTGATCCGGGATCCCGTAGGCCGCACAAGGTATTCGCATTTGGATGTCATCGAGCCGCGTACAGTGCTGCTGCACCGGGACCCTTACTTGACGGGGGTAACCGCTGTCTCCGGGGACATTATCCCAGGTACGTGGACAGTCGAATTTCTGCGCAAGTTTCCGGTGGAATTCGAGATTGAATGGGAAACCGGCAGCGGAAATGTTCCTCTTGAGCTCTATACCCACGATATGGACCTGGATATTTGGTGCGAGGGGGTAGGAGCCGGACAGAATGTATTCCTGAACCATTACTCTTGGGAAAAGTGTAAGCTACCGGTTCGCCGCTGGTACAAAGGCAATCTGCACGGCCACACGACACTGTCAGACGGCCTGCTGTCGCCGAGGGAAATTACCCGGCAGGCGGAAACGAAAGGGCTTGAATTTTTCTTCGTTACCGAGCACAACGTATTTCCGTCGTATTGGCCCAAGGGGAGGCCGTTGGTCATCCCAGGCATGGAGTTCACATCATTCGGAAAAGGCGACTGGAATGCTCTCGGTTTGACGGGATGGATCGACTGCTGGGGGGCAGGCAGCGAGGATGGCGGTATGCATGCGCAGGAAGGGCAGAATCGTTTGATGGAGGAAGCTGGTTCGATGGGGGCGGTACGTACGTTCAATCACCCGCTGGCCGGGCGGTTCGCATGGCGGTTTCCAGATTCGCCTCTGCGGTATGTCGATTTGCTGGAAAAATGGAACAGCCCAACCAAGACGTCTACGCCTGCCTTGACCGAACAAACGATGGTGCTGTGGAACACGCTGTGGAACGACGGGTACCGCGTGCCTGGCGTCGGTGGTTCCGATACCCATCTGCGGCCTGATCAGAGCTACGAGGAAGGCTGTCCGCCCGATTCCATCGGGGATCCAAGCAGCTATGTGCTGGCCGACCGGTTAACGCCTGAAGACATTCTAAACGGCTTGCGTGCCGGACATGTGTATGTCTCGCGCGGTCCGGAGCTCGAGGTCACATTCAGGGTCGGAGAGCGGACCTTCGCGTTCGGTGACGATCTAACGGAAGAACTGGATGTTACCAAGGATGGCCTGGTCCGTAGTGATTGGACCGTGACTCACGCCGAAGGTTCGCAACTGCGGGTCATCGAGAACGGAAGCATTATGGAGACATACGACATAGGGACGGATCATTGCAGCTTTGAAATGGAATTCTCTTGGAAAGACCGGGAATATGCGTGGAGAAGATTCGAGCTCCGCGATTCGGATGGGGAGCTGCTTTGCTTTACGAACCCGGTCTCATACGGCTCCAAGCAGATCAGCCTCTTTACGTGGGGACAACTGCTGGAAAAAGCGGGAATTGTGCTTCATTGAATCTAACTATCTTTTGAAAGAGGGGTATTATCATGACCATTTTTATTAACATGCTGCCTTACATGAATCGAGTTGCAGACTGCAAGGAGCTTCTGGATCGGTGGTCGGGCGGAATCGAAATATCGATGGACGGTCCGAACTGGATGGAACCGGTGAATTGGCATGCTGAATATGAGCGTTTCAAAAGCCATCCGGGCCCGCTTAGCGTTCATTCCCCAATCTGGGAGCTTAATCTGGCATCGGCCCGGTTTGAACTGATCCGGAGCTATTCTTACGAAGTTTACAAGGAATGCCTGGCCTGGTCCGCGCATATCGGTGCAGAGCAAATGGTATTGCACCCGAGTCTTTATTCCACACCTCTATTCTTGCGGAAGGAATCCCAGGAGAGGTCGATTGAGAATCTGAAGCGTCTGGGCGACGATGCCCAAAAGCTTGGAATCGACTTGGCTGTGGAAAATGTAGGATTTCGGGATACCGCGTTGTTCGATCAGGAAGAATTTGTTCGATTGTTTGAAGAAATCCCCACCATTACGGCTTTGGTCGATGTAGGCCACGCTCACATTAACGGCTGGGATACGCCGGAACTCCTCCGCGCATTAGGCAAGCGGCTTAGTGCAGTCCACCTTCACGACAATGACGGCTACGGCGATCTGCATCAACCGATTGGAGAAGGTACGATTGAATGGCAGCCCATATGGGATGCTTTAGGAAGTCTGCAGCATTCGTACCGATCCATTCTGGAGTATCAATGGGATACTTCGGTAGAAAAAGTTTTGGAGCATGCGGCCCTTGTCGAGCGAGAGCTTCAGGCTCGTAAGACTACTTAGTTGCACCTTGACCAAAAAGCAGCCCCCACTCTCTCCCGCGCTAAACGACCTAGCGGTCAACTTCATCTCCGCTAGGTTTTTCCTATTTCCTAAGCCACATAACGTAAACTTGTGATTTACCTGAAGGATAGGTAATATAAAGACGAGATTACGAAAAGTTGGAGCTGAATCGAGAATGGAAAGATTGCAGAAAGTGCTGGCCCAGGCCGGAATCGCTTCCAGACGGAAGTGCGAAGAATACATACAAGCAGGTAGGGTCCAAGTGAATGAAGAGACCGTGACTACACTCGGTGCCAAGGTCGACCCGCTGACTGATGCTATTACAGTGGATGGGAAGCCGGTCAAGCCGCAGACGCTTGTCTATTATGTGATGAATAAGCCGAAGGGCGTCATTACGAGTGTGACCGATCCTGAAGGCCGCCAGACGGTGTCGGATTATACGAAGGATATTAAAGAACGGGTATACCCAGTCGGCCGACTTGATTACGAGAGTGAAGGGCTGCTTCTGCTGACCAATGACGGCGAATTGGCCAATCTATTGACTCATCCCAAACATCATGTGCCCAAGATGTATCATGCTACTGTTCGCGGTGTCCCTCATGGGTCACTCATCGAGAAGCTGAAGAACGGCATTCAACTGGATGACGGGATGACAGCTCCGGCTGAGGTCGAGTATCACGATGTTAATCCGGAGAAGAATGAATCGATCATCGCGATTACGATCTATGAGGGGCGCAACCGACAAGTTCGCCGTATGTTCGATGCGATTCACTATCCGGTGAGTCGTCTGAAGCGAGTGCAGTTTGGTTCTTTGCTGCTCTCCGGTTTGCCTCGGGGCAAGACGCAGAAGCTTACACCAGCACAAGTGAAAGAGCTGCAACAAAGCGTTTTAGAGACACATAATGTTCAAAAAAGGTTGGATGAGTAGCAACTATATTTAGATATAATGAATGCAAGACGAGAAACATTACAGTTTGAAGGTGATAAGTGATGGGCAAGAATAGAAGAAGTATCCAGATCATCATTTTTGTCGCCGTATTATTGATTGGCGGGTACACGATCGGGAGCAGCTTATTTTCCAAGGAAACGATTCCGAAGGAAGGTAGCAC